>JBJKSY010000202.1:0-7539 GCA_046703645.1 Cyclobacteriaceae bacterium | reverse complement strand
TTTATCAACAGCCTGAACGGGAAATATGTAACCGCAGAAGATGTAAATATGACCACGGAAGACATGGAATACATTTCCATGGAAACACCCTATGTTACGGGATTATCCGAAAGGCTCGGAGGTTCGGGCGATCCTTCTCCATTCACCGCCTACGGTGTCTTTATGGGGATGAAGGCCTGTGCCAAGGAAGCTTATGGCAATGACAGCCTGAAAGGAAAAACCGTTGCCGTACAGGGAGCCGGACATGTAGGCTACTACCTGATCAAGCATCTTTCCGAAGAGGGCGCTAAGATTATTATTTCCGATATCTATGAGGACAAGATCAGGAATGTGACCTGCGAGTTCAAGGTGGAAGTGGTCGATGAGAATTCAATATACCAGGTGCCCTGTGATATTTATGCCCCCTGTGCCCTGGGTGCTGTAATCAATGATAAAACGCTTGACAACCTCAAATGCGATATAATTGCCGGCGGAGCCAATAACCAACTGGAAGAGGAAGAAAAACACGGAGAAATGCTGATGCAAAAAGGTATTCTTTACGCCCCTGATTTTTTAATTAATTCCGGCGGGCTTATCAATGTCGGCATCGACTACCTTGGCAATTACAGCCGCGACAGGGTGTTTAAAAAGGTAGAGCGCATTTACAATACTGTCCTTGAGATCATCAAAAAGACCAGGGATGAAAAAATCCCTGCACAGGAAGCAGCCATCAGGATTGCTGAAAAAAGAATTACGGACATAGAAAAAGTACGGGCGCACTTATGATCAAATTTTACCGGGAAGCCGGAGGGATCACCTGAATGTTAAACAGAAGGATTTTACGGGTAAAAGCCATGCAGGGCCTTTATGCTTATTATAACAGCATGGAAGCCAATTATAACCTATGCCTGGATGAGATCGGCGAAACCTATAATACCTACCTGCTGAACGATCATTCCCTGGATAAAAAAGAAAACGAAAAGAAAAAGAAATATACGCTAAAGTTATTCCAGGAAGCGGTGGACAAAGATGCTTTCCCGGATGAAAAGGCAGGTACAAACGGCCCGGAACAAATGGCAAAAGAATTTTTCGACAGGTACAGGACTCTTGTTAAAAAGGACATCAGCTATTTCAGAAAAAATATAATTTCCGGGGCCGAAAAAATTTTTAATATCTACATTCAGCTTATGCTCCTTCCCGGCGAAATGGCCGATATTGAGCAAAATGAAAACAGCCCAAAAACCAAATCAGGAGTAAATCAGCGAAAGACTGCCATCCCCAGGTCATTGAATAATAACCTGACCGTTCTCCGTCTTAAGAATGATCCGGAATTAAATGCAATTGCAAAACAGAAAAAGATCGGCTGGGACAAGCAGAAAGATATAATCAATGATTTTTATATCACGCTGGTTAAGAAGAACAAGGAATACCTGAAATACCAGGAATCGAAAGGCAGTAATTTTGAAGAAGACAGGAATATTTGTCTTTATTTATTTAAAGATATTCTTTTCAAGAATGCCGGCTTTAACGATTTCATGGAATCCATTGATATCAGTTGGTTTGAGGACGCCGATGTGCTGAAAAGTATGGTAATGAAGACGTTGAAAAACCTTGAAGAAGATAAAAAGGGAATTGAACTCTCCACGCTCTCAAAAAACTGGCCTGAAGACAAAGAATTCTTTAGCCGCATTTATGACATTACCTTGAAGCATGACAGGGAATACGATGAAATTATTGCCCGGAAATCAAAGAACTGGGACAAATCACGCATTGCTTCCACCGACCGTATCATACTCAAGATGGCCATCGGTGAAATGATCAATTTCCCGGGCATTCCGGTAAAAGTAACGATAAATGAGTATATTGAATTGTCAAAAAATTTCAGTACTCCCAAGAGCAAAAAATTCGTAAACGGGATACTGGATGTGGTTTCCAACGAACTTCTGGAAAAAGGAGTCATTAAAAAGAGCGGACGGGGATTAATTGATAATCATTAAAATTCGATGCTATGGATAAAACCTCAAAAATCATCACTGCCTTCCTGCTGGGTGCCGTCAGCGGAGCCATACTGGGGATCCTGTATGCGCCTGACAAAGGGACCAATACCCGGGAAAAATTATCCTATCTTCTCGAGAAATACAGGAAACAGCTTGAAGACCTGATCGAGGAGCTGGTAAATGCCAAGGATATTCCTTCGTCACATGCTAAAACCGAAGGTGAACGTGTGATCAAGGATGCCAAGGAAAAAGCCGAAAAACTGCTCAACGACGTGGACGATCTTATCGGCCAGATCAAAAATAAAAAGAACTGATCCGTGATGAAGTTCACTGTGATCCTTTTGACCGGCCTGATGTTTTTTGCTTGCAGTACCCATCGGGCAGATAAAAAGGAATCAGCAATTCAGGCAAAAGGAGCAAATACAGAATCGGAAAAAATTCCTGAAGGTAACAGTTCCGTCGCTAATAAGGACCGACAGGCAAAGGATTCCGCCGGCATCCGGGAATCAGCGAAAAAACTTCCGAAGTTTCAATTTGAAGAATCCGATTATAATTTTGGATCTGTAAATGAAGGTGAAATGGTAGACCACAATTTCAGTTTTACAAACACTGGCAATGCGCCGTTGATTATAAAGCGGGCAAGCGCTTCCTGTGGCTGCACCGTACCCAGTTTCCCTAAAGACCCTGTCCTACCCGGACAGTCCTCGATGATCCATGTCAGGTTTAATTCAAATAACAAAGAGAACCAGCAGGTAAAAACAATTACCATTGAAGCTAATACCGATCCTGCTGTCACAAGATTACAGATACATGGATTTGTGATACCTAAAAACCAGGATAATTCTTCCCAATGAAACTTTTAATTAATTATACCCTAATTTGAAATTACTCTTATTTATGAACGCATTTATTTTATTACAACAATCAGGGGGCCCGTCAATGTACGGCAATCTGATTTTAATTCTTGGAATTATCGTCATTTTTTATTTTTTCATGATCCGTCCGCAGCAGCGGAGACAGAAGGAACAGAAAAAATTTATTTCCGAAGTAAAAAGAGGTGATTATGTCGTTACCATTGGCGGTATCCATGGAAGAATTGCCGCCATTGAAGGCGATACCCTGGTGCTGGAAGTGGAAAAGGGCGGGAAATTAAGGATCGATAAAACCGCTGTTTCACTGGAGTCAACAAAGAAGGCTAAGGATAAACCCGCCACCTAATATTATTCCTTGCATTGAAGATACTGTCAAATTTCTTTCACTGGCTTTCTACGGCTTTAGCTCCTCCCAAGAAGGATTTAAAAGTCGTATTTCTGTGTGTAGTGGGAGCAACTATTATCTGGCTCTTCAATGCCCTGAATAAAAACTATACGACTGTTATTACATGTCCGGTTGATTATAAATACGACCAACCGGGACTGGTGGTAGTAACCGCTCCTCCTGATCGTATCAAAGTCAATGTAAGTGCGGGAGGCTGGAATTTACTCCGAAGGAACCTGCTGTTTACCTGGTACCATTTAAAGATCGATATCCCCGATCCGACAGGAACTCATTATATTACCGGAGCCAGTCTGGTTTCCTCCCTCACCGACCAGATGCCTGAATTAAACAGCGTTAATTCAGTTGAAACCGATACATTGTTTTTTGATATCCAGCACCGGAAGGATAAAATGCTTATTGGCAAGATCAACAGGAAAAGTTTCAGCCTTGAAAATTCATATCGTATTGTCGGGCCCATAACCATAAATCCCGGCGAATTCCAGATCAGCGGCCCGGAGAAACTGATTGATACACTACCGGGAACTTTTGAGATTTCCCTGGATAAAGACCATATCAGCAAACCCTATAGCGATGATATAAGTCTCGATTATTTTAATTCCGACCTGGTACAATTCAACCCGAAGGAAGTTCATGTAAGTTTCAATGTCGAGAAGTACATCAACAAGAGGGTTGAAATCCCGGTGGTCCCGGTTAATTTTCCGAAAGATTCCTCTGCCTATCTCGCAACATCTTCCATATTTGCCACCTATGACGTCCGTAAAAGCATGGAAGATTCCGTCGATTCAGGCCAGTTCATCATAACCGCAGATTTTAAAAAAGCGATCCGGAAAGATTCCATTGCTCCCATCCTGGTGAAATCAGTACCCCGTTTCGCCGAGGACTTTAAGCCAGATACAACCATCGTAAAAGTTGTATATGTCAGAAAAAGGAGAACCCGTTAAGATTGGAATTACCGGCGGTATCGGTTCAGGTAAAAGTCTGGTATGCCAGGTATTCCGCCAATTCGGAATTCCGGTATACGATGCGGATTCCAGGGCCAGGTACCTCATGGAAAATGACGAAACCGTTAAGACCAGGATAAGGGAGAATTTCACGGATCAGGCTTTTGACGGAAATCAGCTGGACCGGAAATTCCTTGCCGGCGAAATTTTTAATAACGGGCAAAAACTTCAATTATTGAATCAGATTGTCCATCCTGCGGTCAATGCAGATTTTGAGACCTGGGTATCCGCACATCAGGGAAAGAAATTCATCATCAAGGAGGCTGCCCTGCTTTTTGAAACGGGAAGTTATAAAAAACTGGATAAAGTAATCCTTATCTATTGCCCTCTCGAAACAAGGATTAAAAGAGTTCTGCTCCGGGACCGGCAGAGGACAAGGCAGGATGTCGGGAAAATCATTGAGAAGCAATGGTCGGACAATGAAAAGAAAAAGCTTGCAGATTTTGTGATCACCAACGATGATTTTCAGCCTGTAATTCCGCAGGTGCTGTCAATCCTGGATTTATTATTCTCCCGTTGAAACAGAAAGATTAACCACGGTCGACAGTAAAGAGTGTCATCGTAGATGATTTACCCCTTAAATTGATCTCTCCCAATTTTCTTGAATTGAAGGACTGTGAAACGGGCAGGTTGTCGATAAGATCCTGAGAAAGAAGGATATTTACTTTGTATGCATTGCACTGGCCCTCAATCCTGCTGGCGGTGTTCAAAACATCGCCGGTATAGATGATTTCCTTTTTCAGTGTCCCGATAACGCCGGTTGACACTTTGCCGAAATGCATCCCGGCCTTGAAACTCGGCACGAGCTTGTACTTGTCCATATACCTTGACGAAAGGTTATCAATGGTGTCCATTATGTCATAGAAACAATTCAGGCAATTGGCATTATCAATTCCATCATGGAAAGGCCAGGAAACGACAACCTCGTCACCGACATACTGGTAGATCTCTCCTTTATTCCGTTCGATCGGTTCAGCAATATCATTGAAAAAATCATTCAGTAATTCGAAGTACTTAAGATGTCCCAGTGTTTCAGCGATGGAGGTGGAAGACCGTATATCGAGGAACATGAAAATCCTGACCACTTCCGACAACTCCATATCGAAATCGACATTCTTGGATGCTTTCTTTCTCGTTCTGTCGGTGGCATCGGCGAAATCGGGAGTTTTTTTATAGGCTGAAATAACGGTATTTACTAGCTTGGCATTATCCCAGGGCTTGACAATAAAATCCGTGGCGCCTTCCTTTATCGCTTTTATGGCAAGGTCAATATCTCCGTATGCCGTCATCATCACCACCCTGGCGAAAGGGAAATCCGTATTTATGGCCTTCAGCAGGTCGAAGCCTTCTTTACCGGTTGTGACACCGGCGGTATAATTCATATCAAGGAGTACAACATCGAATTTATTTTTATTCAGAAGCGAGACTGCCATTTGGGGTGAATTAGCAGTATCAATCAGGGCAAAATGGCGCTTAAGCAGAAATTTGGCTGCCAGCAGGACGTCCTCATCATCATCGACAATCAATATTTTCCCCTTTTCAATGGGCATATTTCGGTGCTAAAAAATCAGAAATAAAGTTAATATAATCGAGTATATTTTAATGATAATAAATATTATTTTTTCCCGCTTTACCGATCCTGATGCCCGTTGTGCTGCCACAAAAAAATCCCGGGCTTGAAATATTTCCGGTAACAATAACCATTCAGGTAGAATAACAGGGAGTCTGGCACGAATTAATCTCCTTTCCGGACCGATGATAAAATGAAATATACTCCCGGCTTTTCCGGAATTAAAAAAAGGGTGGAAGACCGGGCTCGAACCGGCGGCCTCCAGAGCCACAATCTGGCGCTCTAACCAACTGAGCTACAACCACCAAATGGATTGCAAAATTAGTCCTGCCGCATCAAAAACAAAAAATGTTTCCCCCTTTTATCGGTTGAAGGCCAATCGCATACCGGGGCTGAATTCGTGAAAAGTCCCGTCGGCATACACCAGGTTGCCTGAAACGAGGGTATGTGTTATCCTCGAGTGAAATTCCTTTCCTTCCAGGGGAGACCAGCCGCATTTGTAAAGTATATTGTCGCGCGACACCGTCCAGGGAAGATCAGGGTTGATGATGGCAAGGTCGGCAAAGTAACCTTCCCTCAGGAACCCTCTTCTGTCAATGCTGAACATATCTGACGGGTTATGGCACATTTTCTCGACAATTTTTTCCGGCGTTATTTTGCCCTGGTGATAAAATTCCATCATCGCAACAAGGCTGTGCTGGACAAAAGGCGCGCCGGACGGAGCCTTGAAATAGCTATTCTTTTTTTCATCCAGGGTATGAGGTGCATGATCGGTTGCAACCACATCAATTCTTCCATCCAGCATGGCTGAAAATAATTCATTCCTGTCATTTGCCGATTTAATGGCGGGATTCCATTTGATAAACATGCCTTTCTCATCATAATCCTTCTGATCGAAATACAGGTAGTGAACGCAAACTTCACAAGTTATTTTTTTCTCCTTCAGGGGTATATCATTCCTGAAGAGAGAAATTTCGCGGGCCGTGGAAAGATGCAGAACATGCAGCCGTGTACCTTTCTTTCCGGCAAGCTCAATGGCATTTGACGATGACATATAACAGGCTTCCCCGCTGCGAATTTCAGGGTGATAGTTCACGGGAACATCCTCCCTGTATTGAGCCCTGAATTTATCCGAATTCTGCCTTATGGTATCTTCATGCTCGCAATGTGTAGCAATCAACATGGACGCTTCGCCGAATAATTTTTCAATAATCGCCCGGTTTTCAAGAAGAAGCTCTCCGCTTGCGCCCCCAAGAAAAGCCTTTATCCCGCAGACTTTCTTCGGATCCGCCGAAAGAACTTCAGTGAGATTATCATTATCGGAAACACCCATGTAAAAAGAATAGTTGGCCCATGATTTTCCCGCAGCTAACCTGAATTTTTCCTCAAGCAATTCCCTGGTCAGAGTTCGTGGCACAACATTCGGCATATCCATGAACGAGGTCACTCCCCCGGCAACGGCGGCTGCGGATTCTGAATGTATATCACCTTTATGCGTAAGACCGGGTTCCCTGAAATGCACATGATCATCAATTACACCCGGAATAACTAGTTGTCCTTTTGCATCGATAACTTTTGCGACCGGATCGGAAAGATCTTTGCCTATTTTTTCGATATAGGGAGGCCTGACCAGTATATCTCCTTCCGTTTTTTTCCCTTCATTGATTAACAAGCCGTTTTTGATCAAAATTGGTTTGCTCATGTTTTCACGTTA
>JBJKSY010000201.1:0-6299 GCA_046703645.1 Cyclobacteriaceae bacterium | reverse complement strand
GTGAGGAAATGAAGAATGATCACCGTGATTTCCGCGATGATGGAGGCGATGAAAACGGCAGTTCCGGTTATGTTCTTCAGGAAGAATGCACAAAGAAAAATTCCCAGTATGGTGCCGTAAAACAAGCTTCCGATTATATTCACCGCCTGAATGAGATTTTCAGACTGGTTGGCAAACAGAGCGAATGATATTGCCAATACCCCCCAGAAGCCTGTCAGCAATTTTGATACGATCACATAATGTCGTTCGGATTTGTCCGAAGAAATGATCCTCTTATAGAAATCGACAGTAGTGGTAGACGCCAGTGCATTTAATTCACTTGAAGAGGAAGACATGGCAGCGGCAAAGATCACAGCCATTAACAAGCCTATGATCCCGCGCGGCAGATAGGTCATGATGAAGGTTATGAATACATAATCGGAATCGTTGGTATCATAACCCGGCGTATCGCGGGAAATTATATTTTTTACTTTGCCCCGGATCAATTGGGATTCCGTTTCCAGGTGATTGACCCTGACGGCGGATTCATCGATCTTTTCCCGGTCGCCTATTTTCATGTAACCGATCATATCCAGAATACTCTCCCGTTTCTTCTCGAAGTTTTCCCGGTAGGCCATCGAAAGGGAATCATAGGCTGCCGGTTGCTCTTTTAACAGGATATTATTTACTGCAGCCTGTTTGAAATATACCGGGGGCTGGACGAACTGATAAAAAACAAAAACCATAACTCCCGTGAACAATATAAAAAATTGCATAGGGATTTTAAGCAGGGCATTGAACATCAATCCCATGCGGCTCTCTGTTATATTTTTGCCGGTGAGATATCTTCCCACCTGCGACTGATCGGTACCGAAATACGACATAGCCAGAAAAAGTCCTCCGGTCATTCCTGTCCAGAAGGTATATCTTTTGCTTACATCCAGTGAAAAGGATACAGCATGAAGTTTGTTCATTTTTCCTGCTACCCGTATGGCATCAAGAAATGAAACCTCCCTGGGGAAATAGCTTATGATGAGGAAAAACGCAACGAACATACCGATAAAGATTATTCCCATCTGATACTTCTGTGTCAGGCTCACCGCTCTTGTTCCCCCGGTGACCGTATAAATCACTACCAGTGCGCCCGTCAGCATAACAGTAAAGCTTATATTCCAGTGAAGCAGTGAAGAAATGATTATTGCCGGTGCATAAATGGTGATCCCGGCTGCCAGCCCTCTTTGCAGAAGGAAGAGGAATGCGCCCAGCAGTCGGGTCTTCAGGTCAAATCTTTTTTCCAGGTATTCATACGCAGTGAATACCTTTAGTTTATAATATATCGGAATAAATACGGCTGATATAATGATCAATGCCAGTGGTAAGCCAAAATAATTCTGAACAAATGACATTCCGTCGGCATAGGCCTGCCCCGGAGTGCTTAAAAATGTAATGGCACTGGCCTGGGTCGCCATGACCGATATTCCTATGGTCCCCCATTTCATGGTATTATTACCCAGGAAATATCCTTCGATATTCTTGTTCTTACGTGTCCTGTAAGAACCGTAAATTACAATAAATGCGAGCGTCCCGAACAGGACGGCAAGGTCAATAAAACTCATTGAAAGAAAACGGAAAACATATAAAACAATCCAATAAGGATAAACAGTATTACCATCACGATCGTATAGATATCGGACCACTTACGGAAAAATGGAGGAGAATCATCCAGTTGTCCCTCGTATTTAGGTTCAGGTTTATCGTTTTTGTTCATGGCATCATATTAATTTCATATCCGTCAAGGTGTGAACGGTCATTTGCCAATTCAATCCGGAATTTAAAATCCCGGTAATTCAAAATATATAAACTCAGATTATCATGCTCGAATAGATCCATATCCCGGATGGGTGATCCAGTAATCCAGGCGAGCATGATCTTCATGGCCCGTCCATGCATGCAGATGAGGACAAGATCTTCGCTGCCCGTTAATATTTTTTTTATGGAAGCTTCCTGCCGGATTTTTACCTGCATGGGACTTTCCCCGCCATCCATAGCCCGGTATACATTTCCCTGCTTCCACGATTCTATAATTTCGAAATAAAGCTGGTTTGATTTTTCGCTGAAAGGAACTCCTTCGGTTATGCCCCAGCTCAGCTCATTCAATCCCTCGAGTTCTTCATGCGGAATGCCTTTATCAATGAATTGCTGAACCGATTGAATGGTTCTTTTTAAATTGGAAGTATAGATCTTCCCGAAAGGCGTATCCTTATATTTTTCATAGAATAATTCAGCTTGCCGGAATCCAATTTCATTTAATGAAGAATCGACACCGCTCCCCTGAACAATGCCGTTTTTATTAAAATCCGTTTCTCCGTGCCGGATCAGGTAAATCCTTTTTGTAAGCAATATTTATATATTTTCGCCAAAGATTTATATATTTCATTTTAAATCCAAGTTTGTGTTATTTAATAAAGATATTACTCCCGCTCATTTAAACGAGCAATGCAAGGATACCCTGGTGTCGAATCTTGGTATCGAATTCCTTGAAATAGGACCCGATTTCCTATCTGCCAGGATGCCCGTCGACCAAAGGACGGTGCAGCCTGCGAGGATCCTTCATGGAGGTGCCTCACTGGCACTGGCTGAAACACTTGGGAGTATTGCATCTCACCTTCTTGTCGGCGATGAAGGCAAAATCTGCGTAGGAATGGAGATAAACGCCAACCATATACGCCCGGTTCCGGGGGGTTGGGTTACAGGAACGACACGTCCCCTGCATATCGGAAAAAAATCCCATATTTGGGAAATAAAAATAAACAACGAGGAGAATAAACTCGTTTGTATATGCAGGTTGACCATGGCTATTTTGGAGAAGACGAGTAATTAATTTTTAAATTGAACAGGACAGGATACCAGGCAGAGACTGAAATTTTATTCAGGAGACACCGCGTCGAGACAATATTAAAATCGATTATTCATACGGCAACCGGGAACAATTATTCCTTCGCCGTCTGGAAGAGGCCTTTTAACAGCGAAATTCATTGCCTGGTAAATCTGTCGGATACCCCGGGATGGTGTGAACCGGAACTTGAGTCCCTCGCCCCCGGATTCATTTTCAGTCCATTTGATAATAATGACAATAAGAGGATCCTTTTTCTTGCTGCCGACATTTACTTCAAATGGAAACCGGGAGATCTGTGGACCGTTAAATCGGGGATACCCGGAGAAAATCACCCAAAATCAGAACAATTTTTGGATAAGGTATTTAACCGGTTGAACAGGCCCGATTCGGGAAGACCGCAATTATATCATGATTCGGATCTCGATCTCAGCCCTGCGTCGAAAAGATATTATACTGATATCCTTAAGCAGTCCATCAAAGCCATCAAAGCCGGTCGATTTGATAAGGTGGTACCTTCAAGGTATAAATCCCTGAAGCTGAAAAAGGAAATTGACCCGGTCCAGAAATTTCTTGAGGTTTCAAAAGCTTATGCTAATTCCTTTATATCTCTCGTAAGTACGCCATTTTCCGGGACCTGGCTCGGAGCAAGCCCCGAAATACTCATCTCGCTTGAAAATAATGAGATCTTCCGTACCACTTCGGTAGCCGGTACTAAAACCTATAAGCCGAGGACCCGATTATCGGAGGTAGCCTGGACACAAAAAGAAATTGAAGAACAGGCATTGGTAAGCAGGTATATCGTCAATTGCTTCAAGAAGATAAGGCTCAGGGAATTCAGTGAACTTGGACCGAAAACAGTAAAAGCCGGGAATCTTCTTCACCTTAAAACTCTTTTTACCGTCAACATGAAGGAGACCAATTTCCTCCAGCTCGGATCCGTAATGCTCAGGCTGCTCCATCCCACCTCCGCAATTTGCGGCATGCCCAAGGATGAGGCCCGGTCATTCCTCCTAAAGGCGGAAAATTATAACAGGAAATACTATACAGGATATCTTGGCCCGCATGATATCGATGGAAAATCTGATCTTTTCGTAAACATCCGTTGTTCCAATATTCTCAGCGACCGTGCATTGTTTTATGCGGGTGCCGGGGTGACGATCGATTCCGTCCCTTTAAAAGAATGGAAAGAAACGGAAATGAAAATTCAGTCTTTGTTACGGTTCTTTAAATAAATTCAGATACCTGCATTTCCTTTCATTCTTCATCGCTGAAATCCGGATTGTACCGCGTATCTTCTATATCGGTAATCTCACATCCTGCTTTACCGATAAACATTTTTGCTTCAATTTTCAGGGGGATCTGTAGTTTATCGGCAGAGAACCAGGCAGTAATTGAATTTTCACCCGCGAAAAGTTTGTTATCAGGCATGATGGGCACGAGCTTATGGGCAAGTATATAGCCCAAACGGGTCTTTATTTCTTCCTTACCCATGTAAAGGATCTTAAAATTATAAAATGTGTCTTCAAGAAATCCTTTCACGAGAATTGTGTCACCGGGATCAAGGCGGTTAAAATCGATGATCCGCAAAAAAAGATAGCCTGAAACCAGATCACGCATGCTGGGTGACTTGAAATTATAGGTTTTCGGATCCTTATAGCGTCCTGTCTTGGTATCAAGCACTTTAACATTGATTACTCCCTTATCCTGGTTGAATTCCACGAATTCCCTGCGGGTATACCTTCCTTCTTCGATATTCCTCCAGCTCTGAACCGGAAGAAGATTGGCGGTATCCAGCAATGCGCCCCAATTATCGTTGACAGTCGAAACCAGTTGTGCGGCTCCGGCAGTCCGGCCTTTGACATCTACGCGGTAACATTTAACGCCTGATACCCTGTAGATCACCGGGTTAATGGATATCTCAGCTTTTCCAACCGTAAAAATGCTGTAATTCATTTTATAGAACAGTTTCTCGCCCGGCTGGAACGGGTATTGGGAAATATCGAGAGTAACGACCTGATCGGGCTGGCGGGAGCCTCCCGAAATAATAAGTATCAAAGCAAGAAATCCTATTATATACCGGGTCTTCAAAATAAAATTCAATAACTGTAACTGCCTTTCAATTAATTATACGGAAACATTATTTTCCCGTAATGCCTCATTGAGTGAAGTTTTTTTATCGGTACTTTCCTTTCTTTTCCCGATTATAAGAGCGCAGGGAACCTGGTAAACACCGGCATTGAATTTTTTGGGAATCGTTCCCGGAATAACCACCGATCGTTCAGGTACGTATCCCCTGAGTTCGACAGGTTCATTTCCGGTAACATCGATAATTTTAGTGCTGGCCGTCAGGGTAACATTGGCTCCAAGAACGGCTTCACGTCCGATCCTTACCCCTTCTACCAGGATGCACCGTGATCCCAGAAAAACATTATCCTCAATTATGACCGGTGCAGCCTGAACCGGTTCCAAAACTCCTCCAATTCCCACTCCGCCGCTGATATGTACATTTTTCCCTACCTGTGCACAGCTTCCTACAGTAGCCCAGGTGTCAACCATCGTGCCAGAATCCACATAGGCTCCTATATTTACATAACTGGGCATCATTATTACACCCCGGCTGACATAAGCGCCATATCTCGCAAGTGCATGGGGAACAACCCTTACGCCCAATTCCCGGTATCCCTTCTTAAGTTTCATTTTATCATGAAATTCGAAAGGTCCCAATTCAATAATTTCCATATCCTGGATGGGAAAATAAAGAATTACGGCCTTTTTTATCCATTCGTTAACAGACCACTGGTCTCCCCTGGGTTCAGCTACCCTGATTCTCCCTGAATCAAGTTCAGCGATTACCTTCCTGATGATATCCTTATTGTTTTCATTATCAAGCAATTTCCTGTCGTTCCAGAAACTTTCTATAGCTTGTTTTATATCTTCCATACGGGCAAATTTAGCTATTTATAAATTTGTACTTTTAAATCATGAATCCCAGTCATATGACAAAAATAGTTTTTTGCTCCCTGCTCAAACCCGTCAGTGACTCCCGTATGTATGAAAAACTTGCTTTATCATTATGCGAGTCCGGCAGGTCACAGGAAATTTATATAATCGGGGCCCGGACCGGGATTATCCCAAACAATCAAAGCATTCAATTCCTTCCTCTTTTTACTACTAAGCGACTTTCCTTAAAAAGGTTAATATCCCCTTTACATTTGCTATCCTATTTATTTAAACTAAAACCGGAAATAATTATTAATAATTCCCATGATTTTCTGTTCATTATCAGTATTTATAAAATTTTTACTGGAAGTAAGGTGATCTATGATATTCAGGAAAATTATTACCTGAACATCAGGCAAAACCGTTACATCCCGGAAACCTTCAGAACATTGACAGCCCTATGGGTCAGGTTTGCAGAATATAT
>JBJKSY010000200.1:0-12064 GCA_046703645.1 Cyclobacteriaceae bacterium | reverse complement strand
GCCCAGGATCCCATATCCACACTGTGAATTGCCTGTTCAACAATATGATCCCCTGAAAGCCAGTTATAATATAACCAGTTCCTCAGCTTTTTTTCAAGCTCATTCCAGCCGGGCTGGTAAGGTTTCGACCAGAGCAACCCGGTATTATAGGTTGTGTATACACTTTTTACATTGCCGATAGCTCCGCTGAGGATCCGGCCGAAAGTTTCACGTTTGGATGTATTATACCTCCAGCAAAATCCTGAAGCCAGCGAAAGATTCTTATCCTTGGCTTTATGCGCTGCATCCAGAACCCTGTGCAGTCCGGGAGCATCCAGTGCCATGGGCTTTTCACAGAATATATGCTTTCCTGCTGCCACAGCCTTTTCCAGGTGCAGGGGTCTGAATACGGGTGGTGTAGTTAAAATCACTACATCCACATCTGAATCCATCACTTTCTGGAAGGCATCAAATCCAAGGTACTTCCCCGATTTGCCTACGGTCACCTGGTCTCCATGATCTTTCATAAGGTTGGCCAGCGATTCTTCCAGGCGATCCTCATGAATATCGGCCATTGCTGACAATACCGCATTTTTATCCGCTGTCAGAGCCTGGTATGCGGCGCCTGTTCCCCTCCCCCCGCAACCGATTAATCCGACCTTTAATGTATTCGTCCCGGTTGGTACGGCCGACTTTGCTATATTGAAATTGAACGCAAAAGCAGTACCTACCATGGCGGCGCCTGTTTGTTTCATAAATTCCCTGCGCGAAGTTCTGCTGGTCTTGCCATTTTTATTTTTCATATTCCTTTAAAAATTGTTAGAGTTATTTATCAGTCAGTAAATATTTGCCCTTCGGAGTCATTGAAAAAATCCTCTTCCGGGTGTCAAAAATTCTTTCTACAAATTAATTATCCGGCTTTTAAATAAAAATACCTGAAATCAAAAACCCGTCAAAAATTCAGATCAGTTCCCGCCTTTGAATTTATCCCGATAATAACCGTACTTTACAATACGACAGGATATAAACCAAAAATTTCAGGACAGGTTCACTGATGTTTAAATTTACCCGATTTTTTCAAGTTAAATTAAATATGGAATATAATTTATGCCTGAACTATTAAAATTCGATATCAGAGACAAAGTCGCTCTTGTAACCGGCGCCGCCCGTGGCATCGGAAGATCATGTGCACTGGCCCTTGCAGAAGCAGGAGCAGATATTGCTGCCGGATTTCGGGATGTAAATTCTGATAATAACCTGGCAACTGAGATCAGGAAAACAGGCCGGAATGTGTTATCCCTTCAGATGGATATGCGTGATCTTTCGCAGATCAGGAAAGCCATCTCAGATACGGTAAAACATTTTGGAAGGATCGATATTCTGGTCAACAATGCAGGGTTATCACCTTCCAACCTGATTGAAGATTATACGGAAGAAGACTTTGACGCCATTATCTCCGTAAACCTGAAAGGTACCTTTTTTGCCAGCCAGGAAGCAGGGAAACACATGATCAGGAACAAATCGGGGAAAATTATTAATATCAGCTCTCAGGCAGGGTTCATTGCACTTCCTACAGAATCCGTTTATTGCATGTCAAAAGCCGGTATTTCCCACATGACAAAATGTTTTGCAGTGGAATGGGCAAAATACAATATAAATGTTAATGCGGTTGCTCCCACCTTTATTGAAACCCCGGGTACAGAGGAAGTGCTGGGACAGCCTGATTTCAAAGCGGATGTGCTTGGCAAAATAAAACTTGGCAGGATCGGAATTCCTTCGGAAGTTTCCAGCGCCGTGGTTTTTCTTGCTTCACCGGCAGCATCACTGATCACGGGTACCACCCTGATGATCGACGGGGGCTGGACTGCGGTTTGATTTTCAGTCAGGTTTACACTACCTTATAATCGGATTTTAATTATTCTAAATTCAAAAATTGTGAAGGACATTTTTTAACCGTACCCGAATGACCATGAAAAATTTCTCAAGACGGGATTTCATTAAAACCGGTTCCCTCGGATCTCTGGGACTTATATACGGGAACCGGCTTGTGGCAAATGATATGATGGGATCCGATCTGAAAATCAAAATATTAAACCCCCGTAATATGAACCCGGTGAGCCTGATCATCGATGATTCGACTTCGCTGGTTAACCTGGCTCACTTTGGAATTCCCCAATTCAGGGAGATCTTTCCGGCAGAATATCCCCAGGATTGGCGAAAGCTGCCCCGTGAAATTCCGGATGATTTCATCAGGGAATTTGGAGACTGGTGCGGGGAAAACGGGGTCAAAGGCAAATTCAGCATGGTTCCTTATCCTGCCTGCACCGGCTGGCTTCACAGGTTCATTCCCGGTTGGTCGAACAGCCGGCTAAAGGAAAGTGTAAAGCTTGTGAGGGATTTTATGATGCCCCATTGGGATATACATCCTGAAATGATTAGCCATACCAGGGTAATCGACCTGAAAACAGGAATACCCTACGCCGAAGCTTCTCCCTCTTATATGGAAAACTGGGAATGGAGCCAGGATAAATCGGCCGATGAGCTTGGTTCCTATATTGCATATGCGCTGAATGTGCTCAAAGAAGCCGGATTTTACTGTGAAGGAATGACCACCCCCGGAGGATTCGGCAGCAGGAATACGGAAAACCTTGCCCTGGGAACCCGGCAGGCCGTTAAGGATGTCTTTGGAGTGAACCTTTCACATTTCTTCCGCGATGTGATTACAGAACCTGGTAAAAGTGTTGAACCGCAAATTTATGCCATAGATCAGTCGTCGCCCTATCATACGGAATGCGCCGTACATATAATCGGCTGCACCGACGACTGGTTCGGAGGCTGGGACGGGCTAACTCCCGGAAATGCCGATAAAATGATAACCGGCGACCTGAGTAGCGGACGGATTGTTGAGGTGATTGAAAAGAACGAGCCGGCAATCATGGTGTGTCACTGGCCGGGAATTTACTTTAACGGCGATAAATACGGATTTCATATCCTGAAGGAAGTTGTACAAAGGCTGAACCGGAAATACCAGCACCTTTTCTGGATGAAACAAAGTGAAATCGCCAGGTATTGGGCAGCGAAAAAACTGACGACCTTCTCGACTTCCGGCAAAAATATTGTGATAAATGCTCCTTTCGAAACTTCCTGGTTCACGCTGGCAATTCCCGGCAAACACAGGTCTTTCAGACTGATGCATGAAGGTAAACCACAGGAATTCACGAAGGTTCTTCAACCACTGACTTTGGATGAAAATTCATTTTACAATGGTAAAAATGAATCGATTATATGCTTTCATTTACCAGCCGGAGATTCATTAATTGAAACACTTTAAGATCATGAAAATATCTATTATTCTTTTTTCGCTTCTGTTATTTCTTCATCCCATACGGCCATCCTCCACCTTGCCTGTATATTCCTGTTTCCGGGCGAAGGGTCCCATTACCATTGACGGTAAAGCCGACGAACCTGACTGGAAGTATGCCGAACAGGGAAGTTTCGTTGCTATGGATGGTTCTGTACCAAAAATGAAAACCCAATTCATGTGGTTATGGGATGATCAGAACCTTTACGGCTTCTTCCATATTGAAGATAACAACATCTGGGCTACAATGACCCATCGTGACGATCATCTCTGGCTTGAAAATGTAGTTGAGTTTTTTATTGATCCGGACGGTTGCCCGAAAACTTATGCTGAATTTGAATTCAATCCGCTGAATACCATTCTTGATCTTTATATCCTTAATAAATATAACTCCAGGAAGGATATCCGGCAACTTTGGGAATGGAACTGTGAAGGAATCAAAAGCGCCGTAGTGATCAACGGGACAATTGACAATCCAAAAGATACCGATAAGTACTGGAACCTGGAAGTTTCACTGCCATTCTGCCAGTTCTACACAGCACCGAATATTCCACCGAAACCGGGCGACACATGGAGAGTGGACTTCTGCCGGGGCGAAGGTAATGAACAACCGCCGGTCAAAGAAGAATCGGCCTGGTCGCCACCTGCTTTTCATAATCCCCTATCCTATGGAATCATGAAATTCCTGCAAAAACAATAATGTAGAATTCCTGATATCCGTCATGCCATCATAAGGAAAATATTTTCAAATTTAAGTCATGAAATGTCGAAATAAAATCTCTTATAGTCTTCATAAACTCAGGTCCTGTTTACTTTTAACATTGGCTATTCCGATCCTTGTATCTTCCTGCAAAAAAAGTAAAGAAAATCCCGCATTGCCTTCCCTGACCGTTTCGGCAAATACGGCTACTGAAGGGAATGGGGAAAATACAACACTGGCAGTTACCTTCCGGCTCTCATCCCCTTCATCCGTTCCCGTTTCCTGTAAATTTTCAACCAGTGATTCAACGGCCAAGGCCGGCAGCGACTACCTTGCGATTACCGATGGCAGCATATTATTCAATCCTGGCGAAACAACAAAAACCGCCGACATAACCATTGTCTCTGATACGATTATGGAATTCACCGAATATTTCAACCTGAATGTTACGGATGTATCGAACGCCACACCGGCCGGCCAGCATATCGTCCTCACCATCGTTGATGATGATACGATGAAACCATTTTTAGCTGCCGACGGCTATGATGTTGCCGATTCCTATCCGGGGATGCAACTGGAATGGTCGGATGAATTCAACGGCCCGGTACTGAATGAACAGGACTGGAATTATGAAACCGGCGGCGGCGGCTGGGGTAACAACGAATTGGAATTTTATACAAAAGATACCACCAATGTCTTTATTAAAGATGGAAAACTTGTGATCAGGGCAATAAATGACAATGGAAGTTATACTTCCGGGCGCCTGACAACCCAAAATAAAAAGGAATTTCAATATGGGCTTATCAATATCAGGGCTAAACTTCCCACGGGTCAGGGCCTTTGGCCGGCCTTATGGATGCTGGGTTCCGATTTGCCGACGGTTAACTGGCCTGCCTGCGGTGAAGTGGATATTATGGAACTCATCGGCAGGGAGCCTGACAGGGTATATGGCACAGCACACTGGGACCAGGGCGGACACCAGTCAAAGGGCAGCAATTTTAACAATAATTCAGCTCAATCATTCCAGGACGGCTATCATATATTCAGTATTCTCTGGGAACCGGGTCGGATAACCTGGTATGTAGATTTTAACAGGTATTTTGTATTAACCACTTCCGATACAGGCAACTGGCCTTTCGATGCTCCCTTTTTCTTTATTTTTAACGTTGCAGTCGGCGGCTTATGGCCCGGTAATCCTGACGGAACAACCCAGTTCCCGCAATCCATGTCAGTGGATTATATCCGTGTATATACCGCCAAATAGAATTTACAGGAATATTGGACTGGATTGTATTAGACATGCCCTTGTGGAGTTCTTCCGTATAAATGGATGATTTAATGCTGATGTTTGAATTTAATAATTAAAGAATAATACACCGCCGGAAGCATTATTGCCTATTTTGATTATATTACCGGCGAAATAACCTGCATTAAAAGGGAATTTTTTTAAAATTAACCGTTTGCCTTATGCCAAGAACTGCCAAAAAAACTGCCCCCAAAATCAAAATTGAAGACGACCGCACCGGGATTGAAAATGAAACCCTTAAAAGGGCATTCCTTGACAACCTCTTCTATATTCAGGGCAAGTATCCTGAAGTTGCCACCAAAAACGATTACTACATGGCCCTCGCCTATACGATCCGCGACAGGCTTTTACACAGATGGCTGAATGCCCAGGAACAGTACGGTGAGAAAAATGTAAAAACCATAGGATATCTTTCAGCAGAATTTTTAATGGGGCCTCACCTGGGAAATAACCTGATAAACCTGGGTTTGTACAATAAGGTAAAGAAGGCAATCGCCGAGCTGGGTCTTGATTTAAAAGATCTCATGGACCAGGAGGAAGAACCCGGGCTCGGCAACGGAGGGCTGGGAAGGCTTGCGGCATGCTTTCTCGATTCAATGGCCACTCTCGACCTGCCCGCTATAGGTTATGGGATACGTTACGAGTTCGGCATCTTCGACCAGGAAATTCATGACGGCTGGCAGATAGAAATAACCGATAAATGGTTGCGATTCGGGAATCCCTGGGAAATCCCAAGGACAGAAAATTCGGTCATTGTAAAATACGGCGGACATACTAAGGCAGGATATGATGACAAGGGAAAATACAGGGTGGAATGGATATCCTCACAGAAAGTAAAAGGAGTCCCCTTCGACACCCCCGTACTCGGATATGATACAAATACAGCCGCTACCCTGCGACTCTGGAAAGCAGAGGCCTGCGAATCTTTCGATTTCCAGACATTCAACCGCGGCGATTATTTCGGCGCAGTCGATGAAAAAATAGTCTCGGAAAATATTTCAAAGGTGCTTTACCCCAATGATGACCAGCTTCAGGGGAAACAGCTTCGGCTTGAACAGCAATATTTCTTCGTTTCCTGTTCCCTGCAGGATGTCATCAGAACACATCTCGGTCGCGGGAATAAACTCGATAACCTTCATGAAAAATTCGCTCTCCAGTTGAATGATACTCATCCCTCGATTGCTATTGCGGAATTGATGCGATTACTTGTTGATGAGCATAAACTGCCCTGGGAAAAAGCATGGAAGATAACGACTAAAACATTCGGTTATACAAATCATACTCTCCTCCCGGAAGCCCTTGAAAAATGGCCAATCGGGTTATTTGCGCATCTTCTGCCCAGGCACCTAGAGATAATCCTTGAAATCAACTATCGGTTCCTGGAAACTGTCAGGAAAAAATTTCCTGCCGACGAAGGCAAAGTATCACGGATGTCACTGATCGATGAAAGCGGGGAGAAATATATCCGGATGGCTCATTTGGCCTGTATCGGAAGCCATGCAATAAACGGGGTGGCCGCTCTTCATTCCGATCTGCTGGTGAAGGACCTGCTGAAAGATTTCCACGACCTGTGGCCTGAGAAATTCTCCAACAAAACCAATGGCATAACTCCCAGGAGATGGGTAGTTCTCAATAACCAGGAATTGACAGCACTGATTACCCGGCATATCGGGCCGCAATGGATTAAAGATCTAAGCGAGTTGAAAAAACTTGAAAAATTTGTAAAGGACAAAGAATTCAGGAAGGCCTGGGCACATAGTAAACAGGATGTAAAGACTAACCTGGCAAACTATATTAATAGCAGCTTGGGCATCAAGGTGAATACCGAATCGCTGTTTGACATCCAGGTAAAAAGGATCCATGAATACAAAAGGCAGCATCTGAACATCCTGCATGTGATTACCATCTACAACAGGATCAAAGAGAACCCGAACCTCGAGATCACTCCACGCACTTTCATTTTCGGAGGCAAGGCCGCTCCCGGGTACTATATGGCGAAACTTATCATCAAACTGATCAACTCGGTGAAGGAAATCGTTAATAACGATCCGGATATCCGAGACCTGATCAAAGTCGTATTCCTCCCGGATTACAATGTAACAAACAGTCAGCGTGTGTACCCGGCTGCCGACCTGTCGGAACAGATCTCCACGGCAGGAAAGGAAGCTTCCGGTACCGGTTGTATGAAATTCTCCATGAACGGGGCGCTTACCATCGGCACACTTGACGGCGCCAATATCGAAATCAGGGACGAGGTAGGAAAAGAAAATTTCTTTCTTTTCGGCCTTACTACCCAGGAAGTTTTTGAAAAGAAATCCCATGGTTACAATCCATATGAGATCTATCAGTCGAACCCGGAACTTAAAAAGTGCCTTGACATGATTTCCACCGGATTCTTCTCCCATAAGGATTCAGGATTATTCCGGCCCCTTGTGGATTCCATGCTGTACCGCGATGAGTATATGCTGCTGGCCGATTATCAATCCTATCTCGATTGCCAGGATGAAGTGGGAAAGGCATTTAAAAATACCGATCACTGGACGCAAATGTCCATCCTGAATGTCGCCAGGATCGGTAAATTTTCAAGCGACCGGACCATCCGGGAATATAACCGTGATATCTGGCAGATCGACCCTGTTCCGGTAAAAGTGGCGCCTTATAATCCAATGACCCAGACTCATATAAAACTATCATTATAAGTTTATCCGGGGTCCGATTCCTGCTATCTGTCAATAGCATTTAACGATCCGTACAATAATAATGGATATTTCGGTATTTTTGACGGAGAGATAAACTGGACAGATTTCAATTTAAAGCAACGTGAAAAGAAGAATCTTTATCAGGAATGTTGCCGGTTTGGCTGCATTGGGATTTTTTCAGGAATTTAACCTTAGCAGGGCACTGGCAGCAGATCGCATAGTTCCTAAACGGATCGTTATCAGGACGGGATGGTCAATGTCAGGATTGGGGAACAGGATTTACATGCCCTCGGCATTCAAGTTAATACAACGTAATATCCCCGTAGCTGATTTGTATTTCTGGCCTTATACCGATGATCAGGTGATCCTCGATAAAATCCAATCAAACACAACCCGGTTCAATTTGTTGCAGGGCAATCTGAATGATACCGGGAATGATCAATCGGAGAAATTAATTGAGACATTAAAAAAGGCCGATATGGTATTTCATTTCGACGGGTATGTAACGGAAGACAGTACGGGGCCGTCGGCACTGGCATCCTCAAAGGACCTGTTTGATTTCTGTGACAAGAATAATATTCCCTATGTACTTCATAGCCTTAAACTGCCGGCCGATCTCAATATAGATGAAACTTCAAAAGGCATTATCAATAATGCCGCCGTTGTTATTCCATCCTTCACGGTTGATAATAAAAAGCTTTCTGCTTCCGGAATTAAAAATAAAAATCTTAACCCGGATCCGGATGCAGCTTTCTATTTCGACATGATCGAAGATAACAAGGCTATGCAATATCTCAGGGAAAATAATCTTGATGGCAAGGATTTTATTGTCGTCAGCCTTCGGACCCATAATCATTTCCAGGGACCGCTGGATCTCGACCGGCATATAAGCAAATTTTTAAATGTCATTCAGACCTGGATCAGCCAGACGGGTAACCCGGTGCTCCTGATCGCCGGACTTGATGAAGATTCGGGCTATCTTGAAAAGAACCTGATCGATCCCATGCCGCCGGATAGCAGGGAAAAGATCATTCTATTGAAAGATGTAAGTGACCCATCCGTGATAAATTCAATTCTCGATAAAGCCAGGTTATGCATGGGAAATGATCCGTACTTTGCCATGGTAGCCGTAGGAACGCGGGTTCCTATTCTCTTCACCCGGACGAGCAGCGCTGACCGTTTCTATGAATCCTTTTCCGCGATATCGCTGGACGACCGGATTATTGATCTGAATGTATCGGAACAGGACGACGTTATTAATATGCTTTTTAATCTGAATAAGAATTATGTGGAATCCCTGGTAGAAAGCGATAAAGCCGCCAAGATACTCGGCGAGACCGAAAAGAAATCCTTCAAACCCATTGACAAGAAACTCGGTGTGGAAGTGAACTCAAAAATCAGGGAAAAGCGTACAGGCGAAGAACGTCGCCGTGACAATGGCCGTCGCAGTGATTTTTCACACAACGGTGGTGGCTATCGCAGAGGCGGGTATGGTGGCGGCGAAGGCGGTTATAATGAATACAATCATTAAATCCGTTTTCGATCCTGCTATTCTGATCGGGTAAATTCTTTATTTTAATCACAGATCTTTCCGTTTCATTGAACCGGATTCCTATTGGTATTATCAGTCCAGGCTGCACAATTAAATAAATTTTCAAATTCCAGGTTACGCCTGACTTTCCGATGGGCATTTATCTCCGGATTCCCGGTTTTCAGAATCAGGATAAGGAAATTTCAGTTTCTCCTGATTCCATGATTTTAATCATTTCTTAAGACTGCACAGCATTGTACTTTGGTATTAAATTCTGCGAAAAGCGGACATGAAAGGTGATATTGCTTTAAATAACGAACCAGTTAAATCCCTGTCAAATGAAGATTACGGGTTCAAAACCGTTATTGAGATTCTTCATACCGCTTCAATTATCAGCAACCAGCACCTTAAGTACCTGAAACCATTTAACCTTTCAGTTCAGCAATATAATATTTTAAGGATTCTCCGGACAACTTATCCTGGTTCCCTTACAATCCAGGCCATCAAGGAAAAAATGGTGGACCGTACCCCGAACACCACTCGGATGGTGGATAAATTGCTATCCCAGAAATTCGTCACTAGGGTTCGTTCCGTTAAAGATCGCCGTAAAGTTTTCGTTAAAATAACCTCCGCGGGATTGGATATTATGTCCAGGATTGATGTAGACCTAAAAGAGTTCCTTAAATTCACAAACAACCTTTCCGCCATCGAATCTAACCAGCTATCAAGCCTTCTCGAAAAACTCAGGATGTAATTTCCTATTGATTTGACCTGGGTCAGCACTTAGTTTTCTATTAACCATTTGATTATCAATAATATAATAATTTAATAAAAATATTTCCTATTATTCCCATGGATTTACAGTATTATAGCTATATTTGAGATTGTCCCGGCCGAAAGAGGTGCGGCAGACTCAGTTTCAGGTGATGAACTGAGCGCCTGGAGAGGGCAATTTATCTTGAAACATGAATACATCGTTTTCAGTTGTCATTAGGAAATTTTATTAAACATATATTATTCACCATAAAACATTAAAGATATGTCGTTACGATTAGGAGATCTTGCACCGGATTTTACTGCGGAAACAACAGAAGGTACAGTCAAATTTCATGAATGGCTGGGCAATAGCTGGGGTGTTCTTTTTTCACACCCTGCAGATTATACCCCGGTATGCACCACGGAATTGGGCAGAACCGCGCAATTAAAAGGAGAGTTTGACAAAAGAAATGTTAAAGTGCTGGCTATCAGCGTGGATCCTCTCGACAGCCACAAAGGCTGGATCAACGATATCAATGAGACACAGCATACCACGGTCAATTTCCCGATTATTGCCGATCCTGACAGGAAAGTGGCTACCTTATATGATATGATCCATCCGAATGCAAGCGAGAAAACCACTGTCAGATCCGTCTTTGTGATCGGACCGGATAAAAAGATCAAACTGACCCTAACTTACCCTGCATCGACAGGGAGGAACTTCAACGAAATTCTCAGGGTCATCGACTCCCTACAGTTAACTGCCAATTTCAGTGTTTCAACACCGGTTGACTGGAACCATGGAGAGGAAGTTATAATCTCTCCCTCCATTAGCGACGCTGACGCGGAAAAGAAATTCCCAAAGGGATTTACCAAAATAAAACCTTACCTGAGGAAAACCCCGCAGCCTAATTTATAACACTGTATTGAAGGTATTTACGATTCTAACTGCCGTTACTTAACAGCTTCAGCAGTTAAATAATATTAAATTTCAACTCCTTTAAAAACCTTCCCATTTTAGGAAGGTTTTTTTATTATAAAATTAATCCTCATAATAAATCCAGTCATTGCCCCAACTAAGTTTCAGAATAATCGTTTAATAATTTTACTTGTAAATAATTTATATATTAAATATCAAGATTTTTTATGATTATAATCATACCGGCAGATAAATTACCCCGATATGTTTGTCATGTAATATATATCCATGATTATAAATATTATGTGAAATGTTATCAATTAAAAAGTTTTACAATACAAATATCAAAGGAAATCAATTGTTGATTTCAGGAATGCTTAAAAAACAGAACAAAATGAAAAGAATGACTGCTAAACCAAAAAATCAGATCCTGGCCATTTTAATCGGGATAATACTCATCCCATTAATTAATCTGCCGCTCAGGGCCCAGGAAACATTAAGTATAGATCCGGCTTCCAAAATTACCATAGAAGGCTCTTCAACCCTTCATGACTGGACCTCCGATGTTACCCATTTCAGCGGAAACGCTGTTTTGAACACCAGCAAAGGTTCCCTGACAGGGATCAGCAAATTGGCACTTACTTTCCCAGTGGATGGAATAAAAGGCGACCGAAGCGGGATGGACAGCAAGACCTATGATGCACTGAAAAAGGATCAGTATCCCGATATCAGGTTCAATCTTGACAGGATCACTCAGCTAAATGCCAATACACTGGTAGCGTCCGGACAACTTACCATAGCCGGAGTTACCCG
>JBJKSY010000199.1:0-7349 GCA_046703645.1 Cyclobacteriaceae bacterium | reverse complement strand
CAGGAATTACTCCCTGGGATTACCTGGCCCAGCAGAAAGAGCTGGCGCTGGTAGGCGTGGCACAAAGTTTCTTTACAGGAGGTGGGATCATGCTGCTGGTGGGCGGACTCATATCAACGATCTCTGCATTGAACGCCACTATATATTCCTCTTCAAGGGTAGCTTTTGCCATGGGAAGGGACCGGAACTTCCCCGGATTTTTCAGCAAGGTCCACCCGAAAAATTTTACCCCTCACTGGAGTATTCTCATATCCATGATCATTATCGTGTTAATGGCTGTTTCCATGCCCATTGAAGATGTAGCCAGCGCAGCCGATATCATGTTCCTTCTTTTGTTCCTCCAGGTAAACATCGCCATGATCCGCCTGAGGAAAAAACGCGCCGATCTTGACCGCGGATTTAAGGTTCCCGTATTCCCGTACCTTTCAATAGCAGGAATCGTCCTGCTGCTGTTCCTTGCAGTGTACATGCTGAATTACAGTATGATCGCCTGGATCGTCACCCTTGTATGGATTGCCATGGGGCTGATAGTTTATCGCTTCTATGCCTCGAAAAGGGAAATCGAATATGTGCGTAAAGTCGCCGCCCTGGAAAGGATCTCTAAAAAGGAATTCAGTATCCTGGTTTGCCTTTCCAGCCTGAAGAAAATTGAAAGCCTTACGAGCATTGCTTTCGCGATCGCGCGCAAACACAGTGCCCAGATCATATTCCTGCATGTTGTTGAACTGCGGGAAGACGAAAAGCTCCAGCAGGGATTACGCGGCACCAGCAAGGCAGATGCGCTTATGGAAAGGGCACAGGAGCTTGCCGACAAGGAAAATATCATCGCCTATTCCATCATAAAGATCTCGCACAGGATCTCGCAGGGGATCATCGACACCGCCCTTGAAGAAAACTGCAATTTCATTATTACTGGCAGGAACAAGAGAAATACATTTTTTGAACGGTTTTTTTCTACGGTCATCGATTCGGTGCTGCAGAAATCAACAAGCGAACTGGCTATCCTGCATGGCGAATTCAATCCTTCGGGTATTCGTAATATCCTGATACCCTTTGGCGGAGATGTTCATACCCAACTGGCGGCGGAGATCGCCCCGGCCCTGAAAGAATTTTTCCGGGCACATATACGTATTGCCATCGTCCTCAGCCCGCAGATCTCCGAAACGGAAAAAGGGCTCAAGCTTGAAAAGATCAATAAAGCGCTGTCGGACAACCGCCTGGAAGCGGAGGTAGTGGTGATTACCGATTCCGACATCCTGAGGGGGATAGTGGATAAATCAAAAGAAGCCGACCTGCTGGTCATGGGCGGGCGGACAGGCGATTTCCTGGAATTGTTGTTTGCCAGGTCCCTGGTCAGGGAGATCACCGAAAATTCCCATTGCCCGGTATTATGGGTTAAAGAATACGAAGAAAGAAAATCATTCATCGCATCATTATTTAAAAAATCTATTATACAAACGGAGGAAAATTATGGAAAATAGAATTCAGCAGCAGCTCGTGGCTGTTGCGGACAACATTTTTGCCTACCTTCCTGATTTCCTGGCAGGCCTGTTGCTCGTAATCCTGGGCTGGATCGTGGGTTGGTTCATCAAACGGCTCATCGTACAGGTTTCCATCATCCTGAAACTTGACAGGCTGATGCGAAATTCCCGGTGGGAAGCCGATCTTTCCAAAGCCGACGTCCGGTTTGGGATCTATAACTTTTTCGGGAATATCGGGTATGCCATTGTATTCCTGATATTCCTCGACAATGCACTTATCGCCTGGCGGCTGAAAATGCTTTCAGATCTCCTGAGCAATGCGATCCTTTACCTTCCTAAAATCATTATCGCCATGGCGATTTTCGGTGCCGGCTGGCTGCTGACCACATGGGCGCAGACATCCCTGCTCAGGACCCTGCATCGGGAAAACGTTCCCAGGGCCTCACTGATCTCCCGATTTGTAAAGATCATGCTGGTCTTCTTCTTTTCAGCCATGGCCCTGGTAGAGCTGGATATTGCCCGTGAAATAGTCCTGATAGGTTTTATCACCATATTCGTGACGTTGTCGGCTATTTCCGTGATCATTACTGCCATCGGCGGGAAGAATTTCCTGGCTAAGATTGAAGAATCCTTTAAAGAGGATAAAACCGATTACTGAAGGCTTTGAGAACGTTCCTATAACAATTAAGCCCCGGTTGAGATTATATATAATAAGAGAAGATTGATTTCCAGGCAGGATCAGTGAAATAATGCGATGTTCACCATCCGTAGAATTTTCGACGCGGTTACTGAAAGCAACAGGAATGCTATTGCGCAGGTACAGTCCATCCTGAGGGCCCAGTTTCCTGCCATTAAGGACTTTGAGGTCAACAGCATTGTATCGAAGCTCGAAAATCCTTTGAAATCCAGGTTCAGGACAATCCTCTATGTTTCAGAAAAAAGAAATAAAGGACAGGTTACCGGGTTTGCCCTTATGCATCATTACCCCGACCTGGACTTCTGTTACCTCGATTACCTCTCAGCGGCAGTGCACAAAACAGGCAGGGGACTCGGCAGCATACTTTACGACAGTATACGTGAGGAAGCCAGGCTGCTCGGTGCAATGGGTATTTTTTTTGAATGCTTGCCTGATGATCCGGCACTTTCACCCAATCCTGAGATCAGGAAACAGAATATTGCGAGGCTGCGATTCTATGAACGCTACGGCGCCAGGCCCGTCATTAACACGCTGTATGAAACGCCCGTCAAAGAAGGCGGTACCGATCCCCCCTACCTGGTTTTCGACTCCCTCGATAAGAATGTATATCCCTCAGGGGAAAAATCCAGGGAAATTGTTCAGGCCATACTGACAAGGAAATACGGGAATCTATGCCCGCCGGAATACATCCGGAAGGTGGTACAGTCCTTCAGGGATGAGGAATTGCAATTACGCAAGCCTAAATATCAGACAAAGTCAACAGCTACTGAAATCCAGGGTGATATACCGGATGGGTATAAGATTCATCTTTTTGTTAATGACAATCATTTCATCCATCATATAAAGGAGCGCGGATATTTCGAATCCCCGGTTAGGATAAAAACCATCTTGTCCAGTCTTGAACCGACAAATCTTTTCCTCCGGCAAAAAGTAAAAACATTTACCAATAATTATATCTATGAAATCCATGACCGGTCTTATATAGATTATTTTAAAGAAGTCTGTAAGCATCTACCCCGGAACCAGCCTGTATATCCTTATGTCTTTCCGATCCGCAACGCCGATCGCAAGCCGAAAATCCTTTCCATGCGCGCCGGATATTATTGCATAGATACATTCACCCCGCTTACCCAGAATGCATGGGATGCAGCCAGGAGTGCCGTGCATAGCGCATTGTCGGCTGCAGATTCTATTCTTTCAGGTAACCGGTTGGCATATGCATTGGTAAGGCCCCCGGGTCATCACGCTGAGAGAAAAGTATTCGGGGGGTTCTGTTATTTCAATTCCAATGCCATAGCCGCCAATTACCTGAGCAGATTCGGGAAAGTGGCAATCCTTGATATCGACTATCATCACGGGAACGGTCAGCAGGATATTTTCTATTCCCGGAATGATGTACTTACCCTGTCCATCCACGGTCATCCCAATTATGCTTACCCGTACTTCAGCGGATTTTTGAATGAACGCGGTGAGGGCAAAGGTTTAGGATACAATATAAACTACCCGCTTCCGGATGCCATTGACGGGAAAAAATACAGGGAAACCCTTTTGAAGTCCGTCAACCAGATAAAGAGGTTCAAGCCGAAATTCCTCATCATTGCCTTCGGCCTGGATGTTGCCAAAAATGACCCCACCGGATCCTGGCTGTTGACCTCGGACGATTTTTTTCAAAACGGGATGATACTGGGACAATTGAACTATCCCATACTCGTGGTTCAGGAAGGTGGCTATGACAACCGGGTGATCGGGGCCAATGCAAGGCAGTTCTTCAGGGGATTATGGCAAAGTCATTTCAAGAGCCTCGGGTTAAAAATCTGAATGCATCGTATCCTGTCCCGACCGGCACGTCCCTCTTCTGCCGCAAGTGTTCCGTACAGGCTGAGCGCAAGGTCACTTGTGCCCATGTAAATTAATTAGTGGCACAAGTCCTGCCATCGCCCTCACCGGGGTAGTAAGGCTGCGCCAGAGTTGATTGACTCGTCGGGATATGAAAAGAACGGGCTATCATTTAATGAATAAGAGAATGCGACACGGATCTCGCCGGCACACAGGGCCGGGGAGGAAGATCCGCGCCAGGGGACAAAAAAATATGCTGCATAAGTCCTGCCATCGCTCGACCTGAGGCAGGAAGACTTGCGCTAGATGGGGTCTTTCGGTAAGCATAAACATAATCAGTATCCTGATCCCTTCCACCACAAACTACCCCTGCTATATGGCTCCCTATAATTATTTATCAGGCATTTTCTTTACGGTCGCCCCCCTGCACCACAATCACAACCATGGAAAATAGAAATATATTAAACATAATTAAAGTCCTTTTTTCATAATTCTGTGAGGTATTTGAAAAACCCTTCCTGGCGCAAGTGTTTGGTGCGGGTTGAGCGCAAGGTCACTTGTGCCATTTTAAATTAGTTTAGGATAAAAGAATGTGACACGGATCTCGCCGGCACACAGGGCCGGGTAGGAAGATCCGCGCCATGGGTACAATATAAACTACCCGCTTTCCGGCGCAAGTGTTAGGTGCTGGTTGTGCGTAAGGTCACTTGTGCCTATTTAAATTAATGGTGGCACAAGTCCTGCCATCGCTCGCCCCGGGGCAGGAAGACTTGCGCCAGAGGAGTTAATATTTTAATAAAAAGGTTGAATTTCTTTTATTTTATAAACGGAACTAGTTAAGGAGGAGGGGGAGGTATATTTAAAGAATCAGCTATATCCTTATTCTTAAAGATTATTTTATTAATAGTATCATCTTTATATAAAAGTATAGAATAAATTTTATGATTTTTATAATAATACCAGACTCCAGTTTGCTTATTATTATCATAATTCCCTTCTTCAATTACACAATTACCCAATTCATTATAATATTTTGCTTCACCATTTTTTTCACCATTCTTATAGGATTCAATTGAATAGATATTTCCATTCTTTCTATACTGAATAAGTTTGCCATCTATTGCGCCATTTAAAATTGTTGATTCATAATGTTTTTCGCCTGTATTATAATATTTAATCCAGTTACCATATATTAATCCTTTATTAATCGTCACAATTTCATTAATCATGCCATTATTATAGTATGACACATAAACTGAATCACTTTTTTTAATTTTATCAATATGATTACTATTACAAGTTGAAAAAATCAATGTAAAAATAATCATAACCATTAAGAGATACTTTATATTATTATGAATGCTTCTTATGATAATCTTTATCATCTTAAAGCATTTTAGAATATTTATCTCAGCCATATAATTTATCTAATTCAATTAAAAAATTCTCTATTAAAGTAGCTTGATCCCTTTTGGCGCAAGTGTTTGGTGCAGGTTGAGCGCAAGGTCACTTGTGCCGCCATAAATTAATTTAGGGCACAAGTCCTCCCAACACCCACCCCGGAAATGGAAGACTTGTGCCAGATGAATTTTTCAAAAGGATGCTTTTCAATTTTATGTTCACTAATTATTATTTACTGAAATTAAAGAAAAAGAAAAAAATACACATAATCTAAATATTTCTAATCCGTTCTGCTATAAAAATTATTTTTCAATCTTATTAAAAATTATCCTACAAGCAATTGAATCAAATCTTATGGAATCGCAAATTTGATACATCTCTAAATTTTTAATATTAAAATTATCGTCACTTTCTGATATGCTAAAGCCTCCAACTTCGAATAACCCATTATTTTCAAAGTCTCCTAAATACCCAGAATAAGTATCTCTTAAGTAAATTATTGAATTATTTTTAAATTGATATATCTCATATTTATTATTGTCAATTGCATCATATTTTTCAATTAAAAAATAAATTAAATTAGGTCTATGCAATATTATTACAATGCTTTTCTTTTTTAAATAATACGACGAATAATTTTTGTTATTAAAATATAACAAATGATTATTTAAATAAAATTTAGGATTTATATATCCAGGTAAATTCTTAAAATCTAAGGAATCATCATTTGCCTTTTTTTGATTTATCCTTAAATTTAAAGTGTCCCCTTTCTCAATATATAGTACTAACTCAGAAAAGTCATTATATTTAATTATATTTTGTGCTAAATATAAACTATCAAAATTAGTTACGCTTTGAATGATATAAGGAAGGTTTGCAACAGATGGAGTGAGCTCATAATATTCAAAGCCTTCTATCTTCTTTCGGTGTATTTTAAATATAGCTTCATTATTAGTAAAAATTGCATATTTCACAGTATCAAATCCAAGATCAAATATAACTTTACCTTTAAATTTCTCTTCAGGATAAGGATAATCGTCCTCATGATAAACTACCTTGTTACCTCTAGTAAAAATAATTCTCCTTGCAATGTCTTTAAAATATTCGTAATTAAATCCCAGGACTTTATTCAATTCTTCTAAATGAACATCTTCATTAAAAATATATAATTTGTCCCATTTAAAGTTGGTTACATTCTCAATGTTCAATACACAAGTATCTGGATTCTTACAATTAAGTTTTATGTTATATACAATTTTTTTTTGGATGCTACTTTGACATCCCGCAATCATAATAATTGATAAAAAAATATATATGTTTTTCATTATAATTTGAGGATTTTAAAATGTTTCTGATTTTTTTCAAATTTTTTTTGTTTTTCAATTTCCCTACCCTTTCTTCTGGCGCGAGTGTTAGGTGCTGGTTGTGTGAAAGGTCACTTGTGCCCATGTAAAATAATTGGCGGCACAAGTCCTGCCATCGCTCTCTCCGGGGCAGGATGAATTGCGCCAGATGGGGTGAGTTATTTTGAAAGACAAAATTCATTTAGCGCTTTTACTTTTGCATAAAAATCCTATTTTTAAACATTCAATAAACCCGAAATACCTGTTTTGTGGATTTGTTGTAAATTTCGAATTTAAATTTTGAAAATAGTACATGCTTAGTTCATATGAGACAGATATATGTTCTCTAATTATAAATTGCAATCCAATTACAGTACCTATTCCTGGCCCGTATTTATTTAAATCATTTTTTATGTCTTTGAATATAAAAAAGGGATATGCACCTAAAAATATTCCGCGATTCATTTTATTTAATCCAAAATTAAATGGATAAAATTTACTTTCAACTCCTAAAAAAAGATTTCTTGAATATATTGGTTTAAGATATACATAGTCAAATCTTATGCCATAAGAAAATGGTTTTATTTTTTT
>JBJKSY010000198.1:0-3886 GCA_046703645.1 Cyclobacteriaceae bacterium | reverse complement strand
GCCGTTTTAAAACCATAGGTGGCAATCAGTTTATCATTTATAAATGTCTGCATGATCAGCGTGAACAGCCAGACAGACATATAAATATAAGAAAGGAATTTAGCCAGCGCATTCTGATCGGGATATTGCAATTCGGAAACCGAAAGAAATGTATAATCAACAAGCGTAAAGGTGATCACCGACATGGCGATAAATGCGGAAAGCCAGAGCGCGTATTTGTTACGGAATATGTTGGAAGCCCTTGAAGTTACCTTATCTTTTGATGAAACGCGGTTTTCTCCTTTGATCTTAATCTGGCCGATGGTAAAAAACAACAGGATCATACAAGCAATAAGACTGCTTATGCATATCATTAACAGGTTTGTAACATTCCCCAGCAATTCAATTAGAAAAGGGGTAATGAGGAATGCGATAATAGTAGCAATAAGTTCACCCGAATCTATACTTCCGATGATCCTCTTTGACTGCCGAAGATCGAAGATCCTGCCAAACAGGCCCCAGTAGCTCAGGAGCATAATGGATGAGTGGGGAAGTAACAAAAGGTAAAGGATAAAAATCAGCACATGGTTAGCGCCAAACAATAGCTGGATGAAAATATACGTCATGAATATGAGGGCAGTTCCTACATTGATAATTACCAGAACATGAAAGGCAATTCTTTTCTGGAGATAAGCATATAGCCAGGTGGAAGCAATTCCGGCAACCCCTGAAATAAGGATAGCCTCTTCCAGGTATTGCCCCATGGCATTCATGAACAAAGTCTCCGCAACTACTTTATAGGTTGCCAGAAATACGCCCATGAAAAACCCGTAAACCAGAAGAAGCAGAGCCGGCCGGACTTCTTCGTCGGACTCAACATTAATGATACCTAAAATGAACTTTAACATCCGCTAAATGATCTCCGGCAGAAATTTAAATGAATTTTAGTGAATTATTACCAACTTACCGGAATGATTCATTGAATTTTTATTACTTATAAGCAGTATATACACACCCTGGGGCGCCTTTGTCATATCAAGTTCATAGTTCCTGAATCCCGGGTTAAAATATCCGGTATTATAAATTACGCCTTTCTGATCCACGATCACCCAGTCGGATTTAACTGTTAATTCCTTCGGGAACAGAACATTAACCAAACCGGTGGAGGGATTTGGATACATTCTTATTCCGGAAAAACTTTCCGGGTTGTTATCAAGACCTGTAACTTTTGAAAGCAATACATTCGGGTTCACATAGGCCGCCTGAAGAATTTCTTTGGTATTTACATCCTGTACAAATAAAACCACACGCAGATTGGAGGTATTGATGGTATTATCCAATCCCCAGTCCAAATTAAAGGTTTTAGAATTTCCTTTTTTCCATGAGCCTTTCATAGTAATTCCCTGGGGTCCCGGTAACAACTTCCGCAATACATTGGTTGAAGTATTACTATTCTCAGTAGCCGATAATTCAACAACGGCTGCATAAGCTTTGAGGGTGGTAGAATCGACATCAGCCAGGGCTTTAAGGGTAGCAGACACCTTAATGCCTCCGGTTCCTGAGGTATCGGTTGAAACGGTAATACTGAAGGGAGATAGTTCCAGGATTCTCCTTTGAGCCTGGGCAAGAATAGAATCGTTATCTACTTTAGAAAGAGTTCCGTCGACGACAGCCTGCGGAATATCGGAAATCCCGTAATAAAGAGACCGGGCACCCGGGTCGATCGGGTTATCCTCATTGAACACATCCTTCTGAGGAAAATCCGTATGATATTTAATAGTCACATATTCAGATGAATCGTCATTAACCATTCCATCAATGAAATTTTCCTCATTCAATGAGCCGGCAACATTCTGGTTCGCATACTGTTCAAGCAATACCGTCCTGTTACGTTCACCGATAAAGAAATTATCAAAGGCAAATCCTTCGTGAATATGACTGTCGGAAGGAAGAAGGTTGTCGGAATTGCTTCCGAAGAGAATCCTGAACCTTACGGAAGGATCGCCCTTCAGACTATCCAATGCGAATTTTGCATTGTGCCAGTTAGAATAAGTTCCTGACCATCCTTCAGTACTTTGGTTTCCATTATTAAAATCAGTATTTGACATTCCGCTTATCCCTGCCAGATCATACCAATCGACTCCGGCACCTGTGCTTCCCACATTATTCCAGGTATTTCCGTAATCGGTGGAAACCTGCAGAACTGCACCGTCACCACGGGTATCATTATCCGACCAGGTATCCATGGATACCATGGGTTTTTTCACCGCCGAGAAATCAAAACACGGGCTCAGTATCCAGGATCTTTCATTATTAAAATACATACTATGCGTCGAGTCAGGTTTCGGATTGCCTGCAGTAATCCATATTTTCCCATGTGAGTGATCCGGATCTATTACGGGTCCGGGAGCATCTTCCTGAATCCATGAATCCGGACTATTCAGGTCATAGGCATCCCTGAACCAGGTCAGGTTTGCAGATTCGAAATTCTCGTTATAGGGAATATCCGAAACTGTCAATGTAGGTGAAATCACAACTCTTTTTGTAACAGATTCCCGGCATCGGCCAGTCGTAACCATAGTCAGTTTAGTGATGTATGAACCACCATTATTATAGACATGGTTAATGGACAGGTTAGTCTGATTAGAATTTACGCGAACCGGTACATCGGGTGCCGATTCACCGAAATTCCAGATGACAGAATCAATCTGGTTGATGGGAAGTATCGTGGAATTTCCGGAAAATACCGTGCTTATGCCTGAACAGGTATTATTAACAGCCGTAAATTCCGGGTTCGGCGGCTGGCTGGTTGATATTATTGTATCATGGGAAGCAAGGCATCCATCCGATGTGGTTGCATCTAGTTTTACATCATAGGACTTTATCAGATCATATTTATGGTGAACCACCTGATTTGTATCTTCGGGAGACCCGTCATTGAAATTCCAACTCCAATTGGTGATCAGAGAATCGGCATAGCCCGTTGTATTGACAGATCCGGTGAATTGAATGGTGTCAATAACGCAGGAACTGTTAACGCCGATGCCAATTTCAGGGATCTGAAATATTGAAATAATTTTTGAAGTATCATTTTTGCACCCATTGGCATCAGTATAAGTGTAATCAATTATCCAATTTCCGTAATTAAAATCAGCAGGAATTAACTGATCGTTGGTCAGGGGCTGGGGAACACCGGAAAGATCGGATCTCTGATAGGTAAAGGTTCCACCGACGGATGGATCAATTCCTGCTAATTTAACAGGTGTGGATAACGAATTGCAATAACCATATATGTTATCCGTTGTCTGAAAATCAACATGGGGTAAAGCATTGATCCTTACCTGGAGACTATCGGCATTGGAACATCCATTGGCATCGACGTATTCCACCTTGGCATAGTGATAATTATCGGCGGAATAGGATGCCGGGTTAAACTGGGAACCCTGGGGAACCTGGACATTATCCACGAAATAGGTTTCTGTTCCGCCGGATGAAACGGGTAATTTGCTCATGGTTACAGGCGAAGCGTCCGCGCAGAATTGTGTTTGATTTCCCGGTATCACAAGATTCACCCTTGTCGTATCCAGTACAGTTACATTAATGTTTGCATTATTCACACATCCGCTGATATCACTGTAATGATATTTTAGAGTGTAGTTACCGGAATCCATCTTACTGGGCTGGAAAGTATTCCCTGTCAGCGTATCTGAGCCCAATATAAATTCACCAAATGTTGTGGTGTTATCAGCAACAGGACTTCCTGTTAATACCAGGTCAGGCGCATTATAACAGAACTTCTGACCATTCACAGGATTAGTTATTGATACCAAAGGCAGCGGATTGATCTTAAGTGACTGGGATGTGGAATTAAAACATCCGAATTGATCGGTATAACTATAAGTAACAT
>JBJKSY010000197.1:0-4629 GCA_046703645.1 Cyclobacteriaceae bacterium | reverse complement strand
AGGTTGTTCACTTCCTGGATGCTTGTTCCGCTTCCAAGGGCAATTCTTTTTTTCCTGTTCCCGTTTATAATTTCGGGGTCAGCACGTTCTTTTGGTGTCATGGAATGAATTATGGCCTCAATAGGCTTAAAGGAGTTATCATCAAGGTCCATATCTTTTACCGTTTTTCCGACACCTGGGATCATGGAAACGAGGTCTTTCAGGTTCCCCATTTTTCTTACCTGTTGTAACTGGGAAAGAAAGTCGTCAAAGTCGAACTGGTTCTTCCTGATCTTTTTACTGATGCGCTGGGCTTCCTGCTGGTCAAAAGTCTGCTGTGCCTTTTCAACCAATGAAATCACGTCGCCCATTCCAAGGATGCGCTGTGCCATGCGATCGGGATGGAAGACATCGATGGCATCCATTTTTTCACCGGTACTGATGAATTTTATCGGCTTTTCAACAACCGCCCTGATAGAAAGGGCCGCCCCGCCCCTTGCATCGCCGTCAAGCTTGGTGAGAACTACTCCGTCGAAATCAAGACGGTCATTGAATGCTTTTGCGGTATTAACAGCATCCTGACCGGTCATAGAATCTACAACGAAAAGTGTTTCCGTGGGATTCAGCGCCTTTTTCAGGGATGCGATCTCATCCATCATTTCCTCATCCACTGCCAGCCTGCCGGCTGTATCAACGATAAGTATCTTTTTGCCTGTTTTTTTTGCCTGATCCAGTGCCTGTTTGGCTATCGAAATCGGATTTTTATTTTCCTGATCTGAAAATACATCGACATCCACCTGCTGACCAAGTACCTTCAACTGATCAATAGCCGCGGGCCGGTAGATATCGCAGGCGGCAAGCATCGACTGCCGCCCCTGTTTTTTGAGATAAGCTGCCAGCTTAGCTGAAAAGGTTGTTTTACCTGATCCCTGCAAACCTGCAATCAGAATGACCGAAGGATCATTCTTGATATTAATTTCCGATTGGGCATTTCCCATCAGGATCGTAAGCTCTTCAGCTACGATCTTTGTCAGCAACTGACCGGGTGATACTGCTATCAACACATCCCGGCCAAGAGCTTTATCGCGAATATTATCGGTAACTTCCTTGGCAACCTTGTAATTTACATCCGCATCGATCAGGGCCCTCCGGATCTCTTTAACAGTGGATGCCACATTGATGTCGGTAATTTTTCCCTGCCCCCGAAGCGTTTTGAACGCCTGTTCCAGTTTAAAACTTAGATTATCAAACATATTCCTGCCCGGTTTTCGCCAAAATTAATCAATATTCTTATTTTGAATGGAAGAACTTTCAGTTCGGGGTGATTGGAGAAAGGATCATGAAATCCTTCCGGGGGAAAATTCACTTATAAAAAAAGTTCCGGTGAAACATCCGGCCGTTAATTTACCGGGCTGAAAATTCAGCAGACAGAATTATTCAGAAGCAGGTTCATTATAGATCACATTCAGCAAAGTCTGTCCCACCGCCTTCAGGGTTTTCTTATCAATGATTTTCATATTATCATAATGAGTGTGGTGATAGTAAGGGAAATATGCGTCGGGATGGTCAGGATCATAGTCAATAATATCAATGGTCGGAATATGAGCATATTGGTTCATAAATACATGGTCGTCGGTAATTCCGGGGCTATTGGCATTAATAAAATAGTCTGAATACCCACTTCTCTCAGCAATATTCCAAACTTTATTGGTTATCTTCTTTGCGAACTGGAGGGAAGCCCCTTCCTTATAAAAGTGGGCATTTTTAGCTCCTACCATGTCCAGAAGGATTCCATAATATGCCGAATAAAATTTTTCATGAGGGTTTTTGGACCAGTACTGTGAACCGAGGCACCACCAGATCTTGCCGGAATTCTGATCTTCATCGGCCTGGTGATCAAACTCGGGAGGACCGTCATCTTCCCCGTCAAAAAGGAGAATATCCACCCCGACTTCGGGAGGTTTTGAGGCAGAAATATCCCGGGCAATTTCCATCAGGATTCCGACGCCGCTCGCTCCGTCATTGGCGCCGTCAAAGGGCCTTCTTGGATTGATTGAATCCTTGTCGGCAAAAGGCCGGGTATCCCAGTGGGCCGCAAGGAGAATTCTTTTCTTTTTCGCGGGATCATTGGAAGCAATAATATTTTTTAATGAAAGTTCCTGGCCTGTATAGGCTTCAGCCTGAAATTCCTGGACCTTTACTTTGGCACCGAAACGGGTGAATTCATTGACCAGGTAATGGGAACAGGCAGTATGGGGAGGTGAATCGGGTATCCTGGGTCCGAATTTCACCTGTTGATCCACATATGAATATGCGGAATCGCTGTTGAACGAGGGTGCCGGCAAAAGCGGTTTCTGAACTATCACCTCTTCCCGGGTCCCGGACTCCTTCCGGTGACATCCGGTGGCGATAGCGGCCAGGATAAGAGCGGGATATATCAGATATTTATTCTTCATAAGCCCAGTCGATCTGATTTTTCAAATCTTTTAAGGTAATCCCAAGTCCTTTTAACATGGCCCGGATACGGTCTACTTTATCATATTCTTTATTGGCCTTCGCCTCCGAATAGAACTTAAGAATGATTTCAAGAAGAAATTCGGGGTTATCGACTTTTTCCTCTTTAAGCCCAAGTATGTCGCGTGTAAATGTGACATAAGTTGATATAAGCTTATCAAAGGTTTCCTTGCCAAGCTGGGCATATTTTAAGGCTCCTGTCTGAAGATTGTTTATCTTTTTAAGAAGGTTGAAAAGGTGACTGATGGTAACCGCGGTATTGAAATCATCATTCATCGACTGGTAACATTTTTCGCAAAGCCGGTTCACCTGTTCCGCTTCAGCGGGAACGGGAGCTATGCCTTCTTCAGGGCTATACTGAAGTTTCCTGGCCAGCTTAAGTCCGTTGGCTATACGGTTATAACCTTTAACGGCAGATTTCAGCGCATCATTGGAAAAATCAAGTGTGCTTGAATAGTGGGATTGAAGCATAAAATACCGAACCGTCATCGGGCTGTAGGCCTGATCGAGCATGGGATGGTTCCCGGTGATCAGTTCTTCCGGTAAAAAGGAATTGCCCAGCGACTTACTCATTTTCTGGCCGTTTACAGTCAGCATATTTGTATGGATCCAGTAATTAACTGGTTCTTTTCCGTAGGATCCTACCGATTGGGCAATTTCACATTCGTGGTGGGGAAACTTAAGGTCCATTCCCCCTCCATGAATATCAAAGGTCTGGCCCAGGTACTTTGTGCTCATAACAGAACACTCAAGATGCCAGCCGGGGAATCCCAGGCTCCAGGGTGAATTCCATTTCATAAGGTGTTCCTGGGGGGCCTTTTTCCAAAGCGCAAAATCCTCCTTGTTCCTTTTTTCATCCTGAGCGTCAAGTTCGCGGTTACCTGCAATCAATTCTTCAAGCACACGACCTGAGAGTTTACCGTAGTCATATTTTCCGGCGTATTTATTAACATCAAAATACACCGATCCGTTTTCCACATAAGCCAGCCCGTTCTTTATAATTTCTTCTATCATTTCAATCTGGTCTATTATATGGCTGGTGGCGGAAGGCTCAATGGAAGGTGGGAGTATATTGAAAATATCCATCACCCGGTGGAAACCGAGCGTATACCTCTGTACGATTTCCATGGGTTCAAGATGTTCGAGTTTGGCTTTTCTTTCGATCTTATCTTCACCTATATCCGCATCGCTTTCAAGGTGTCCCACATCGGTAATATTCCGGACATAACGGACTTTATAACCCAGGTGCATAAGGTACCTGTAGATTACATCAAAACTGAGAAAAGTCCGCACATTTCCCATATGAACGTCACTGTATACCGTGGGTCCGCAGACATACATTCCGACAAACGGAGCATTGATGGGTTTAAAGGATTCTTTATTTCTGCTTAGGGTATTGAAAATCTTTAGCTCGGAGTGTATGGGCAGCATGTGTTTTTTTAGAAATAAACCCGAAAGAATATCAAATAAACTGCGAATCTAGGCTATAATGTTTAAATAATGAATAAAAAAATAAAGTTTGAAATCACCTTGTATTTATGTAGTTTTGCAGAGAATTTGTTATTTGAGTATGAGGGGACGTATGTCCCCTCTTTCTTTAGTTAAAATTTAAGTGGAAACTCTGATCGGAAAAATCAGGGAAAAGGTTGAAGAGTTATTGCCCGGCAAAAATTATTTTGTCGTCAATGTTTCATTGAAAGGAGGCAAAGGACACCAACGGCTGGAAGTGTTGATTGACGGTGACGACGGGATAGATATCGATACCTGCAGCAGGGTGAACCATGCCTTATCGGAATGGCTGGATGAAACTGATCCGGTGAAGGGGCGATATGTGCTTGAAGTAGGAAGCCCGGGAGTTGATTATCCGTTGAGCAGCCGCAGGCAATATAACCGAAATATAGGAAAAGAATTAAAGATTATAATGAAGGACAATTCGGTAAAGCAGGGAAAGCTGTTGAAAGCGGAAGAGGGAAAAATCCTCGTAAATATCCGGGACAACAGGAAAGGAGCCGGAAACACCCTTTTGCATATTGATTTGGATGAGATCAGAAAATCGACAGTTATTGTATCATTAAAATGACAATGGATACTAAAAATCTTATTGAATCTTTTGCGGAATTTGCACGGCAAAAGAAT
>JBJKSY010000196.1:0-4334 GCA_046703645.1 Cyclobacteriaceae bacterium | reverse complement strand
CGCTCCGGGAAGGTTCTCTGGCAAGTGCGGTGCCTGACATCTGGAGCATCCGGCTGTTTTCGATTCCTGCACTGATCACCTGGTCAATGGATATATTAAAATCGCTGGCATTCTCGCGGTAGTAAACAAGTGGGAACCTGTCGGGCGGTTCGATGCCTAATACTACAGCCGGAGTCCGGGTTCCCTCTATGACCGGAATATTAGCCGTATCTATATCTTCTTTATGGAGAAAGTTCAATATGAAATCCGCTACTTTGTCTTTGCCAAGAGCAGTGGCAAGGCGCGGGTTCAGTCCCAGCCTCCTGCACCCTACGGCAATATTCAGGGGTGATCCCCCGACGAAGGCATTGAAGCCCGAGATTTCTTCAAAGGGTTTTCCCGGTTCCTGGGAATAAAGATCGATGGAGATCCTTCCGAAACAAATTACGTCCCACATGATGTAATAAAATTCAGTTTCAAATTATCAAAAAAACAAAAGTTTTATATGCTATTGATTGAATATGTCAATCGGGATTTTTTTGCCACATAAATACACAGGCAACAGTAGATTTAAAATTTTATTTCCGATCATTCAAATTCCTATGTGTCCCTATGTACCTATGTGGTCCAATATTTTGATTACTGCTCAAATATTTAGAACACAAAAAACCGCTTCTCCATTTATCCTCCATCCTCATGCCTTAACCATCGGCAGACGAGGATCCTTACCTTTCCAGGAATTATATATCCACTTATGATCAGGATCATCCGTATTGGCCAGCGACTGGTCAGTTCCGGCAAGGAAATTAAGGTAATACACATTATAGCCATGCCCGGCGACAACAGGGTGGTAACCACGGGGTACAAGTACGATATCATTATTCCTTGCCCTGGCGATTTCATCCAGGCTGCGATCGTCATTGTAGATCTGCTGAATGGCATAACCCTGCGGCTTGTCGATTTTATAAAAATAGATTTCTTCGAGGCAGGCTTCCAGTACTTTTCCTTCGGGTGATAATTTCCTATTGTCATGCTTGTGGGCAGGGAAGGAGCTCCAGTTTCCGGAGGGAGTATAAACCTCGACTGAAACCAGTTTATGGCAGCCGAAGCCCGGCTGGATCAGGCTATTGATCTGGCGTGTTGCATTATCGCCTCCACGGATCTCTATGGCCGCTTCTTCCGGAATTTTAAATACAGCAGGGTGATCCTGGTCCGTCAGGCACCACCCGCAGGCAATATCGAGAGTATCACTTTCGGCAGTCAGGGTGAATTCCGTATGACGGGGAAGGTAAAGTGTATGGGCGATCCCGCTGAAAACATCTTTCCGGCCGTTTTTTGTTTTCCATGATCCTTTATCCGAAGTAACCGAGTAATCACCTCCCAGCAGGATGATCCCGTATTCGTTTTCGCCGGTATTTCCCTTCCAGCTTTCCCCGGCATACATAAGCCTCGCTTCAAAATTCAGGTTTTTCCATCCTGCTTCCGCCGGTATTACCCGTTGATAAACTCCTGAATTCCCGGAAGGTTTGATCAGTAATTTGCATTTCGGATCCCTGTTCATTTCACCATTTCATTTTATTTGTAAGTTAATCATTTGAACTTTCCCGGCCGATCCCAGCAGGTTAAATTTTTCAACCAGGAAAGATTCGAATTCCTTCATAAACGTTTTGCCGGGCAGTATGGGGTCAATACCTTCGGGTGTATCCCTGAAAAATTCCCTGTGAACCCTCGTCCAGATCAGTCGGGCATCGGTGGCGATATTCACCTTGCAGATTCCCAGAGGAATAGCCTTTACCAGATCTTCGCCGGAAACTCCTCTTGCACCCGCACTCATCTTCCCCCCGGAGTCATTGATCCTTTTAACCTCCCCGGCATCAACCCCGGATCCTCCGTGAAGTACCAGGGGGTAACCCGGCATGCGCGACCGGATCTCTTCAAGTATATCGAACTGGATACCTTCACCACCTGAAAATTTATAGGCGCCGTGGCTGGTCCCGACTGCAATGGCCAGGCTGTCGCATCCGGTCCGGGATACAAATTCTTCCACTTCTTCGGGCCGCGTATATTTGCTTTTCTGAATATTGAGGTCATCTTCGATTCCCGCCAATACCCCCAGCTCGGCTTCCACGAAGATTCCCTGCCGGTGAGCCTTGTCCACGATGTCCTTCGTCCTCCTGATATTATTTTCAAAAGATTCATGGGACGCATCGATCATGACAGACTGGTATCCTCCGGATGACAGGGCTTTGTTTATATGTTCCTCGTTCCCATGATCCAGATGAACAGAAAATATGGTTTCCGGGAATAAGGCATGCGCCCCATCGATAATTGCCATGAGCATTTCAGCCCCTGCATAATTTCTCGCGGCGGGAGTAGTCTGCACGATAAATGGCGAACCGGAAGATGAAGCTGCAGAAAATAAGGCAATGGCCTGTTCCATGGACCAGATGTTCACAGCGGCATTGGCATATTTCCCGTAACAATTCTTAAATAAAAGCTGAGGATTGACTTTCATGTCAATTTACGTTTCGAATTGCCGGATAATTTAAACAAGGAAATTTCAAATCACAAAGCGGGGTTGCTTATTTCACGGGAATTGTGAAGTTAAATGATATTCCGGCCCGGAAGATAGCGGAGCAGCTTGTTATTAGCGAAAAATGACGAGTGACGAGTGACGAGTGATCAGTTAAAGGTGAACAGTAAACAGTAAACAGTAAACGGTGACCAGTGAACCAGTAAACCAGTAAACCAGTAAACCAGTGAACCAGTAAACCAGTAAACCAGTGAACCAGTGAACAATGAATATCATGCCACATCACCACATCACCATATCACCACATCGCCAAATTATATCCGGGCATGAAATTTGTTTTTGAAACCAGGAATAAAAAATGTAGATTTCATAAATCAAAGATTCGGATGATGAAAAAATTTTACGCCCTGGTTTCGCTGCTGTTTGTTTATTTCATAAGCAGCGCCTCTTCCATTATCACTTTCCAGGTGATGGTCCCGGCACCGATCACCGTTCCTCCCATGATAAAGACCATCGCCATAATTGACCGGACAGTTCCCGAGAAGAAAAAGCTGAATGTTGTAGAAGGGGTATTGACGGGAGAAGGCATTGGCGAGGATAAGGATGCCGCCCAGGTGGCCCTTGACGGCGTCTATTCAGTGATGAAAAACACTCCCCGGTTCAAGGTGATAAGGACGACAGAACAACTGAAAGGTACCAGTATCGGCAGCAATTTCCCGGACCCTCTTCCCTGGGGCACGATCATAGACCTTTGCAAGAAATATAATGTTGATGCCATCCTTTCGCTGGAATCCTTCGACTCGAATTTCATTCTTTCCGGTGCATCATTAGCCGGGGGAGCTAATGGAACCTCCTCGGTTAACCTGGGATTCCGGCTGTATGATCCCTACCAGAAAAGCATCATCGATGAATACCGTTTTTCACATAATGTAAACTGGAGCCATTCAGTCAATTCTCTGTCTGATGCGGTCAATGCTATTGCAGATAAAAACGCGGCGGTAAAGGATGCTGCTTTCAAATCGGGCGTCATCTATGCAAATCGCATTACCCCGTCATGGTACTCCGTATCAAGAACCTATTACAGGAAATGCAAGCATGACCAGGACCTGGCGGAAGGTGCCAGGATGATGGAGATCAACGACTGGAATAATGCCATTTCTTCCCTGCAGAAAGCCATACAGGACGGCAAGCGCAAGACAAAGGGCAGGGCCTCGCATAACCTGGCTGTCGTTTACGAGATCCTGGGGAAACTGGATTCCGCCAAAACCTGGGCCCAGACAGCCTATGCCCGCTACAGGAACAAACCATCCAAATATTACCTGTATGATCTGAATCGACGGATCCAGGCACAGGAAGTCCTTGATAACCAGATGAGTGGTAACCGGTAACCGGCATTTAATTTACTGACAGGTTTTTTTAGGAAATACTCTTAAATGTAATTTTTTAAACCCGTGGATTATTCCTGCGTTTAATTTATCAAGGTCAATTTTTAGGGACAACCCTGAATTTTTTAAAACAATAGCACCATGATTAAAAATTTTCTTTTCGTTGCGTTCCGCAACCTGATGAAAAACCGGGTTTTTGTCATTATCAATATTCTCGGGCTTGCGCTGGCGCTGGCTAACGGAATAGTTGCCTACCTGAATTGGGAATTCAATGCCGATTTCGACAGACAATATACCAATGCTTCAAAGATCTATAGGGTGGATTTTGTCAGGCTCACAGACGGAAAGCCCATTAACAACGGGGATTGCCCCATGCCGCTGGGGAATATAATAAGAATGAACTTCAGCCAGGCTGAAAAAGTGGCCCGGGTGTATCC
>JBJKSY010000195.1:0-3509 GCA_046703645.1 Cyclobacteriaceae bacterium | reverse complement strand
GAAAACTCAAAAAGTGAAGTAATATAATATATAAAAGAGTAAGTTACAATCAATTAGCCGTAAATTGATCTGGAAATGTTTGATAATGAGCCTGATAAGGGATATTTTTACATCTTGGTTTCCATCTTGGAAACACATAATCAAGGTGTCGGAGGGTTCATTTCTGGTTAATCAAAGGCTGCGTGGCCGTTTAATTTAGTCCTTTTAACACCTGTCAATTTGGATCATACCAGTCTGAAAATGAATGGATTTCAGGTCTGGACTAAATTAAAAACATGAATGCATTTGAGAACCAGGGACTCAGCCCTGAGATCCTGAGAGCTATTGGAGATATGGGCTTCGAAAGCCCGACACCCATCCAGCAAAAGGTAATTCCAGCTATCATTAGTGATTCACGTGATATCATCGGACTTGCCCAGACCGGAACCGGAAAAACTGCTGGTTTCGGGCTTCCCATAATTCAACAGGTAGATCAAGCCAATAAGGACGTACAGGCCTTGATCCTTTGCCCGACACGTGAACTTTGTCTTCAGATCACCGGCGACTTCAGGAAATTTGCAAAATATCTTGATAAAATATTCATTACGGCAGTATATGGCGGAACTTCCATCAGTAACCAGATCCGGGAGGTTAAAAGGGGAGCTCATATAATTGTCGGAACCCCCGGGAGAACCCTTGATCTTATTCATCGTCATGTATTAAAAATCGGATCCATTCGATGGCTTGTACTTGACGAAGCGGATGAAATGCTGAACATGGGTTTCCGTGATGAACTTGATGCGATTCTTTCAGCTACTCCAGAAGAGAAACAGGTATTACTTTTCTCTGCAACCATGCCGGAAGGAGTGAGGCATATTGCCGGGAATTATATGAAAAACCCTGTTGAGATCATCGCGGGGAAAAAAAATACCGGCGCCGAAAATGTGGTACATCATGTTTACCATGTGAAATCAGTTCACCGCTTCCAGGCCCTGAAAAGGTTGATCGATATTCACCCGGATATGTATGGAATTGTTTTCTGCCGTACCAGGAATGAAACCCGTGATCTTGCAGACAGGCTTACACAGGAGGGATATGATTCCGATGCCCTGCATGGGGATCTTTCCCAGGCTCAGCGCGACCAGGTCATGAAAAAGTTTCGAACAAGGAAACTGAAAATACTTGTTGCAACAGATGTGGCAGCCCGCGGAATCGATGTAAATGACCTGACACATGTAATAAATTATTCTTTGCCTGATGATCCTGAAGTTTATGTACACAGAAGTGGCAGAACAGGAAGGGCAGGTAAAGCGGGCATTTCGGTGACTCTCGTTAATTCAGGGGAAATGCATGCGATCAGGAGACTTGAGAAACTCACTGGTAAGAATTTTGAAAAACAACTTGTCCCGGATGGCAAGGATATCTATGAAAGAAAATTACAGGACCTGCTGGATAAAATTGAAAATGCCGATGGTGATGATGCCCGGCTTGAATCTTTATGGGAGGCTCTCAATAAGAGGTTCGCTCATTTAACGGCCGAAGATCTGATAAAAAAACTGGCAGCCGTTGAATTCGGTGAATTTCTCGGAAGTTTCGGTGAAATTGAAAATCTGAATGCGCCGTCAGAAGATCAGAAGCATCGGGAGAAGGGAAAAGAAAGAACAGATTTCGAACGATTTCATGTTAATATTGGAAGAAAACATAATCTGAATCCCAACAGGCTGATGGGACTTATCAATGAGCAGATGAATGGGAAAAATGTAAGTATAGGGAAAATCGAGATCTATAATAATTTTTCATTCATAGAAATTGAAAAAGAGAGAAGCCCGATGGCGGTTAAGTCCATGAACAATGCCGTTTTCGGCGATATATCCGTGAAAATGATGCCATCAAAACCCCGCAAGGAAGAACATTCCTCCAAAGCAGAAAAGCCAGCCAGGAAGAATAAGATCTCCGGTTCTCGGAAAAAGGAGAATACGGATTTCGGAAAGGCAAAAAGGCGAAAATCCAAAAAGCAGACAAAAGCCTGGTGGTACAGGGACTGAGAGCTCAAGGCTCAAGGCTGAAAGCTCAAAGCTCAAAGTTGGCTACTGTGGACATTTTCTAACAGCTAATTACCAACGGCTAACTGCTAACCGCTAATCAAAGTTGGCAGTAGGAGGTAGGCGGTAAGAGGTAAGAGGTAATAGGTATGCAGAGTGATGTTCAATATTCAATGTTTAATCCTCAACCCTCAATCCCTGGGAAGGTTGATAGAGGTTTCAACATCACGTCTGAGCACCAACGGCTAATCGGCTAAAAGCTAAACGTTAACAGCTAATTAATATTGGTGGTTGTTGGTAAGCTGAAAGTGGCAGGCAGAATTCGTACGGAATACTTATAACATCTTATTCTCCTTCAGCCACGCCTCCACCCGTTCATGCTCCCGTTGATTCGTTTCCTCCGCATATTTCAACACCTTTTTAAACCTTTCATCATTCCGGATATTATCAAGTAACGGACAATATCGTAGTAGATTGATATCATAAGTCCTGAAGAATTTTTTCTTTTCCCAGTACTTTAAATATTTGAAACATTGTTCATAATTACCTAAAACGGCATCGATGGCAACAATGTCAAAATAGCCAATCCATGGCCATAAATCATATATATTATTGTTTTCCTTAATTCGCTTTAAACGTTCCGTTAACTGAGCATCAAAAAATTTCCTTGCTTCTTTTTTTCGATCTACCTGCCATAATGTGTATGAGAAAAACAGAGAGTTTGAGTCACAATTACCTGTATTTTGTAAACCTTTTAAAATATAATTGTATGCTTCATTATCATTTCTAAGCATTGAATTGCACATGATCATGTACCAATATATATACCCATTACCAGGATTCCTTTCCAGGCATTTTAATCCAATGTCCATAGTTTTTTTATAGTCGCCTAAATTAAGGTAGATTTCATGCAATCCTTCATAACGGGAAGTAGTATCATTTTCTAATTCAAATGCTTTATTAAAATATTTCAATGTCTGCTTTTCAAACCCTATATCATAATAAGCATGTCCAAGACATCGGAATAACCATTGAAGCGTGTTAGTATGATCTAAGCTTACGCCCTTGGTAAGATATTGAATGGCATCGAATGGATTTCCGGTCTTAATAGCGTCTAAACCAAGTAAAAAGTAGCAATTTGAATAATTGGGATTGAAATCCAATATTTTCTTCAATTCTTTGATTGACTGTTCATGTTTATTTATTGTCTCAAAATAAGTAGCGCGTAATTGATAACCTTCTTCAAGGTTTTCATTAAGAGAAAGCGCCTTATTCGCTAAGAGTAACAGTGAATCGGTCTTTTCCGTCAATATATCCGGGTAATTTTCATATAAATGCGCCATCGCTATACCCAGATCCGCATAAGCTTCCGCGAATGTAGTATCCAGCGCTATGGCTTTTTTATAATCCTTAATTGCCAGTATCTGTAACGAATCCCAATGTGGAAGATCCACATAAGCATGCATAAATTCTTCTCTTCCCCTAAGA
>JBJKSY010000194.1:0-4156 GCA_046703645.1 Cyclobacteriaceae bacterium | reverse complement strand
AGTCATTTGCCGATACACAAATGCTTAACGATTCCGGGTATCCTGGGAATATAATACCCGAGATTAAACCTTCAGGGCAGGCAGGTGACAATGTAGAAGAATTTATGGTCATAATCCAACAGGAAACAGAATTCTTTTAGCCTGAATAACGGCGGGAAGGGAAAAGGATCATTAACGACCCCGGCATGACAACATTAACCTGTGTTGACAATCAGTATTTTCTTCGTTTCCGGTGTGAATCGGAAAATCGACGGACAATAAATTAAAATTCATATGTATTTAAGGAATTTCAAATCAAAGATTAGCCGGTAAAAGAGGTTATACAGCCTTAAATTTTTCAAATATTACATGCAGACGGGGCTGATTGAAATAATATTAATGTATAAAAACCTGAATTTCAGCCCGGAAAGCCATTTTGTGAGAATATTCTTCCGGGATTTTTCATAATTAACACGATTAATCTTACATCCGTAATGCCTGACATCATTATAAAGCGGTATTGTGGGGGCAAGCATCTAATTTCGGGTAATTCATAGCTCAAAGAACCAAACACACCGGTCAGCAAACGAGTTGGCTGAAATTTTGAAACCGGTTCGGCCGGCTGTGAGTTTAGTCCCGGCTCCTCGGTGCCCAGGCTCTCTCCCTCTGCTCTCCAAAAGGACAAACCCTTGAAATCAAACCTGGCGCTAAGGAGCTTTTTTTTATACTTTAGAACAGTAATCCCAGTGAAAGAGAAGATTTTTTTCGGATTATCTATAATTCGAAGAATGATATAAAATCATACAGCCTTCGCGGCAAGCTGGCCCCTCCTTAAAAATGTCCACCGGACATTTTATTAACAGTCGGTCCCCCCTTATCAAAGGGGGGTACGAGGGCCTGACGGGCTGCCGGGGGTTGTGCATTCCACTTTGCTACATAACCATAAAATCTTTGGTAATCGATTAAAGTCTCATCGCAATTTCCTATGCTCTCCCCTTGTGAAAGGGGAGTCCCCGAAGGGGGAAGGGATTCAATTATTCGTAATTTGATAAAATCATATGCGCTTCAACCACGGGTATCTTATATCAGCCACGGATACCGGTCTCCGACCAGGTACATTCGGGCAATCTTTCAAACGTTTAACCCGTGGTTATTAATATTCAAGCCCTTCGGGCTTAGAACGCCGAGGTACTATCATATAAATTCAATCAAAATCAAAGGACCGAATCGTCATTCAGAGGCGATGTAATTTTGTAGATAATTAGGAAGCAAGATCGCCGATGAATCTGTAGATTCAGTAAATCCTGGTTGAATAAAAGAATAAATTCATTTCTAATAGAGTATGAAAAAATGAAGAAGGGACAGCCTTTAACACGGGTTTCCATGCCATCGTACCGGCCTTTAGCATGCAGTTCGGTACGTCGAATCCATGCTTACACGTAGCCGTTTAAAATTGCCCATGCAAGGTTTTTCCGATATGTCATATAAGTTGCAACAAAAAATACAGTTATTCGAAAATAACTTACATGGGTATTTTAAGATTTTTATAAACCGACTTTTTCATACATCCTGTATTAGAAGATTCCCTGTAAAATTCCGGTGATAATTCATAAAAAACATACACGGGTAATTTTAATCCTGTTAACGTCGGGTTTGGTATATGTTTTTGTCATTACCTTAGCTTGCGAGATGAAAATTACAGATGCATGGAAAACATAATCTATTTTTTGAGTTTGAAATTTAGTTCCCACCGATATTCTAAATCCTACGCCCAAGCCCTTTGTTCGCAAACCCTGTAAAAACCCGATTTTTAACCTTCGCGTCCCGGTGGTCAGATACAACCAGCTATGATTTAAAAAAAATATCTGACCCGGGTCCGCGGAGGGCCGCCGCGTAAAGAACCACGCCTATGGCGGAATTTAGCGACGGGCCAGCCTGCAGAGGAGGCATCTTTTCCATAATTAAAAAAGATATCGGACTTGGGCCTATGAAGCCTCGTAAAGAATCACGCCGGTGGCGGAATTTAGCGGCGGGTCAGTCTGCAGGCTGGCATCAATTCCTTTCCAGCCCACCCCAAATATAAAAATCAAATGATCGATAATTGGATCGCTAAATCCCTAAATCTCCAACTGAATAATAAGAAGGCAGCGTGGGCTTTAAATAAAATTTAAAGTTGAATAGCTACGGTGCAATGGTCAGCCTGCGTGTATTACCGCATTAAGGATTTTTATTTTTCCTGATTTTTGTTATCCCGAGTATCATTCCGGCGGCAATAAGAAAGCCGATGCCTCCATCAATGGGTATGGTAGGGGGAGGAGGAGGGTTGCCTGGCTGCGCAACGACAATAACTACAGAAATTAAGACCAGGAGGGAAGTGCTTAATAATTTCCTTGTCATAATAGGCTTAGTGTTTTACAAATTTCTTGATAAAAACGGATTTTCCATCTATAACCTTAATGAAATACAATCCCGGGTTCAGGTTACTTACATTTATTTCACCCGAATTCTGCCCGTTCCTCAGGTAAAGAGGATTCTCGCTTATCAACAGGCCGTTGACAGTATAAATATCCGCATTAACGGCATTGTTTGAAGGCCTCTTGTATTTTATATTAAGGAGATCCACCGCTGGATTGGGGTATAGTTCAATGATCTTGTCAGAAGATTCTTCCTGACCCAGGTCGGTCACCCTGAATACTTTATCCGATTGGAATGTGCAGCCGTCAACGGTAATAACAACATAGGCACCATCCGTTCCCAATTGACCGATATACCCGATCGTGTAGATGCTGTCCGTAGCGCCGGAAATGGGACTGTTGTTAATATCATACCACTGGTAGGAATCGACATTTCCGATTGTGACTATAGCCTTATTGCCATTCACTTCTACGAAAGGTGAATCGACAGTAACTACGTTTACAGGGACTTCAACCAGGTTGCTGCGGCACCCGTTGGAGTTAACCGTAAGCATATAATAGGAAGTGCCGGCATTGAGCTTGGGAGTCTGGAAATTTGATCCGCTGCCAGCCGATAAAGTCGTATCGGTGGATGCATACCAGTAATATGTACTCCCGTCCGGAGCGCCGCTTGCTGTCAGGCCGGCGCTGGTGCCGGGACAGGTGGTTGTTCCGGTTACCTGGGCCTGGTTGATCACAGAATCCAGATATGCCGAGGTTTGCGTATTCAAAGGTGATGCGGAACAGGTGCCATTGGTGATCATAACGGTTAAGGAGTTGCTGCCGGATGGAAGCTTTTCTCCATTTACATTCAGCACGATCGGGCCACCTGTACCTATTACGGTGTCCGACACCATGGAATTATTCGAATTAACATAATACTGGTACCCGTTCTGTGAGGTGCCTATGGTGACCGGGATGGTTTCGCCAAGACAGAATGTGTCCTTGGCAATAACGGGGATCTGCGACTGGTCTATGGCATTACCTACCGTGGCAGTTACCTCCTTCAAGGGGCTCTGGCAACCGTCGGCATTCAGCGTTCCGACATAATAATTCGCGGTAGCGTTTAATGGGGGGGTCACGAATGTGGCGCCGTTGCCCAGGGACTGGGTGGTATCATTCGATGCGTACCAAATATAATCCCCGCCGGAAGGTGTGCCGCTTGCAGTAAAGCTTGCGGTACCTCCCGCGCTGCAGATCAGGGCATTGTTTGCCGAAGCTTCAGGCGTTGCAGAGGAGAAAGTAGTGATATCTATTTGTTTCTTGGTCCCGGACTCACAACCCAATCCATTCACCGCGGTCACATAATAGGTTGCTGTAAGCCGGACAGGGTCAGTAGTATAGGTTGTCCCGGTACTGAGCGGGGAAGTATCCGTTTGGTTTTTATACCAGTTATAGGTGCCGTCGACCGGTGCCCCGGAAGCGCTCAGCGAGGCGGAAGTATTGTTGCAGACCTGGGTACCCGTGACCCCTGAAACTGAATAGATTGAATCGACGGTCACATTGAGCAGGTTGGAGAGGGGCACTGCCGTGGTACAGCCCGGCTTGGTAGCTTCGACCGTGAGGGCATGATCTCCATGACTCAGAAGGGTTGTATTCAGGTTAATATCTATGGTGCTGCCGGTGCCGGTCACCTGGTTCGAGACCATATTTTGTCCCGCCATAACCTGGTAGAGATAGCCGTTCTGTGAACTGGCTACCTTAACGGGAACCTGGGTTCCCTT
>JBJKSY010000193.1:0-9002 GCA_046703645.1 Cyclobacteriaceae bacterium | reverse complement strand
ATGATTCCGTATGTCGCCAGATTTTATCTCTTCCTATAACACGTCTATTTTCATTAACTTTGCGGTTCATGAAAAAAGTATCCTTTTATACCCTGGGCTGTAAGCTCAATTTTTCAGAGACCTCGACTCTTTCAAGGATGTTTGAAGAACGCGGCTTTAAAAAGGTGGAATTCGAAGAGGGAGCCGATATATACGTGATCAATACCTGCAGCGTGACCGACCATGCGGATAAAAAATGCAAGAAGATCGTAAGGGAAGCGCAAAGATTTTCCGACAATCCCTATATTATCATCACCGGCTGTTATGCCCAGCTAAAACCGGCTGAAATTGCCGGGATACCCGGTGTCAGCATGGTACTCGGAGCGGCTGAAAAATTAAGGTTGTTTGACTATATTGACGGATTCGTGAAACGCGAATCCGCTGAAATTCACAGGTCCCCGATCTCTGATGCCAGCCTGTTTAACAAGTCCTACTCACTGAATGACCGCACAAGAACTTTTCTGAAGGTTCAGGACGGCTGTGACTATTCCTGTTCTTTCTGCACTATTCCGATGGCAAGAGGCAAAAGCCGGAGCGATACGATCGAAAATATCATTCAGGCTGCCCGTGAAATAGCCTCTCAGGATATAAAAGAAATAGTGCTGACAGGCGTGAATACCGGGGATTTTGGAATTATGAACGGGGAAAGAGAAAAACATTTCATCGATCTCATCAGGGAACTCGATCGTGTAAAAGGCATCAGGCGGTTCAGGATTTCCTCGATCGAACCCAACCTGCTGACAGACGAGATCATAAACTTTGTTAGGAATTCAGAGAAATTTGTTCCGCACTTCCATATTCCGCTTCAATCGGGATCGAATCGGATACTTAAACTTATGCGCAGACGGTACCTGAGGGAGCTTTATGCAGACCGGATCAGGTCGGTCCGTGAAAATATTCCTTATGCATGTATCGGGGCGGATGTTATTACCGGGTTTCCGGGAGAAACAGATGAAGATTTCCTGGATACTCATGATTTTATCAAAGGACTTGAAATTTCCTACCTGCATGTTTTTCCCTATTCTGAACGGGCGGGAACTATTGCCGAATCCATGGAGGGCCGGCTGCCTCATCGTACAAGGCATGAACGCTGTGATATTCTCAGGGGCATTTCTGTGAAAAAAAGAAGGGAATTCTATGAATCCAATCTTGGCAGAACCGCTGAAGTGCTTTTTGAGGCAGACATTGATAATGGAAAAATGTACGGGTTCACTGAAAACTATATCCGTACTGAAGCAAAATATGATCCTGCGCTTGTTAACGAAGTGAAAAAGGTATCCTTAAAGAGGATCGGTGATTCAGGTTTTGTGGAGATAGAGGAACCACACAAGGTGCCTGCGGCAGGCTGAGCCGGGCAGGGATACCAGGATTATTTTTTCACGAAAGATTCGGTCCTGTTATTGATCATAAGATAGTAAATTCCCGGTTTTAGGCTGTCCAGCTTTATTTCCTTGTCTTTACCGCTGCTCAGGAGTCTGCCATCCGGATCGAATACCTTGTATTGTGCAATCCGTGATAGTGTGATTTTATCGGAAGAATCCTGTGTTGAAAAGGTCACAGGGCTTTTATTATTGAAAAGGCTTACCACTCCTGAATAGAAAGATTTTCCATTCCCGTCAATATATTTCACCCTGTAACGGTTTTCACCCAGATCCAGTGAGATCCCCATGGAGTACCGGTTTACTGCAGCGCCCTTTCCATCGCAGGTCTGAACGATCAGCCAGTTATCATCCTTCCTTCTTTCAATCAGAAATTTATGAATCCCTTTTTCTCCTGCGGTAACCCATGTAAGGGAGTCCTCATTGATATCCAGTTTTTCAAAATTAAACAAGCTTTTAGGCTTGATCACCTGTGGGTTTATAGCTTCAGGCATGTAGCCGTCAGTATAAACTATCTTGATCTCCAAATCGCTATTGAGGGGATATTCCGAAAGATCAACTTCGTAGGTTGAACTGGTTGGGTTTGTAAGTTTCAGGACATTATTGACAAATACATACCGGGTTGAAAATGACGAGTCGGGTCCGCATACCGGGTTTTCAAAATAAAGGTTTTTACCAAGATAAACGCCTTTCAGGATCATTTCATTGCCATAGAGAAAATGAAGCGATCCGATCACAAAAAAAGCTGTCAGAACAATCTGGCGGTTTCGCATTAATAGAATTAAACGACGATTTGCTCTCCCTAGCCGCCAAAATTGAATAAAGTAATAATAATTTACAAGTAAAACTTAAAAAAATGATATTTTATTCGTACCTGAGGGACTCTATAGGATCCAGCTTTGAAGCTTTAAAGGCCGGGTAGTAACCTGAAATAATTCCTACTATTCCGCAAATCAGGATGCCGGCAAATACCCAGACCCAGGGAATGACAAATGTCCCGGAACTTATGATGTTGGCTATTACATTTCCGACGATAATACCCAGGATCACACCCCCTATGCCGCCCAATAGGCAAATGATAATGGCTTCGATCAAAAATTGCTGTCGGATCTTAAGGGGAGTTGCTCCTATGGCCTTCCTCACCCCTATTTCCCTGGTGCGTTCCGTAACGCTTACCATCATGATGTTCATCAGGCCGACGGAAGCTCCAAGAAGGGTTATAAAGCCAATGATAAATCCCCCGACTTTCAGGTATCCTCCAATTGTATCAAGTCGTTCTTCAAGGGAAATATTTCTGCTGATCTCAAACGAATTTTCTGCACCGATGGGATCCTGCCTTATTTTTCTCATCAATCCGGTAGCCTGTCCTATGTCGAATTCCATATCATTCGGATTGCTGACCGCTGTATTGATAAAATAATTGAACTGGCTGAACCCTGTATTCAGCCGTGTTGCACTTTCAATGGGTATTATAACTGACCTGTCGGATCCCCGGTTTCCACCTTCTCCTCCCTCATGCTTGAGTATCCCGATAATTTTGTATTCATTTCCATACATCGTAATCCTCTGATCCAGAGGGTCTTCCTTCTTGTCGAAAAGCTTATTGACGATCTCGCTTCCCACGATAGCCACATTGGCGGCATTTTTGGATTCCAGGGTTGAAAAATTCCTTCCCCGTTCTATATTATAACCTTCAATATTGATATACTGATCGTCAGTTCCTACGATAAAGATATTCGGATTGGTCTTTTTGGAATAACGCATAACCTCGGTAGTCCAGGACACATAGGTGCTTATCGAAACTTTATTGGAGTACTTATATAATTCCTTGAACCGGACACAATCCCTGTATTTCAGGGGTTTTACATTCTTCTGCGAAACACCTTCAACAGCGTTGTCACGGTCAACCTCCTTTGACTTGATCTCGAATGAATTGGCGCCAAGATTTGAAAAGCTGTTGTTTATAGATGCTTTCAGGCCGTCAATCGCGGTGAGGATCCCTACCAGGGAAGTGATTCCGATGGCAATGATCAGTGCCGTCAAAATGGATCTGAGGAGGTTGGCGGAGATCGATTTTAAACCTTCTTTAATATTTTCAATAATATTCATACAGTATCCGCAACTTGGTAACGTTAAATATAAAGAGTTAAGTTTGTTTAATTAACCCGATTTATATTAATGTGTTTATTATTATATATACGGTAAAAAACTAATGATGTCATTTCGAAAATACTTAATTCTGCTGATTTTGTTCGCTATGGCCTGGCCTGCCAGGGCTTCCTATCTCTTTATTCCGATGGACAAAACCCAGACCAATTGCCTTAAAGCTTATGGAATTGCGTATTGGGTCCTCGAGAACCAGACAGAGGTGGACTGGCTTCTGAATTACCGCGGCGGAAGCTTTATGATGCAATACTCCCAGAAATTTGAGAATGAAATGATCGTGAGGGGAGTTTCCTATGCCGTTATCAGTGATGCGGAAGCGAACAGCATTCTAAAACAGATTGAGAGTCCTTCTTCGAATACCGATGTCATGCGCCTCGAGAAGGCACCCAGGATCGCCGTGTATTCTCCCAAAAGCAAACAACCCTGGGACGATGCAGTGACCCTGGTACTTACTTACGCGGAGATCCCTTATGATGTGGTATTTGATGACGAAGTGCTGGCCGGTGATTTGCCTAAATATAACTGGCTGCATCTTCATCATGAAGATTTTACCGGGCAGTATGGCAAGTTCTACAATGTATATAAAGATTATCCCTGGTATAAGCAGCAAGTGGCGGAAGCCGAAGCCATGGCAGCCAAGCATGGCTTCAAGAAAGTTTCACAACTGAAGCTTGCTGTTGTTAAGAAGATCAGGGAATTTGTTCTTGGCGGAGGATTTCTTTTCGCCATGTGTTCCGCAACGGATACTTTTGATATCGCCCTGGCTGCCGACGGTGTTGACATTTGTGCAAGCATGTATGACGGGGATCCTGAGGATCCCAATGCACAAAGCAAGCTGAATTATAAAAATTGTTTTGCCTTCCAGAATTTCAAACTGGTAATGGATCCGTTGATCTATGAATTTTCCGACATCGATGATAATAAGGATGAGCGCGGGCTTACCGAACAAAACGATTATTTTACCCTGTTCCAGTTTTCCGCCAAATGGGATCCCATTCCCACAATGCTTACACAGGATCATGAAAGGATCATCAAGGGATTTATGGGTCAGACCACCGCTTTCAAGGAACGTCTTCTTAAACCCCAGGTGGTTGTGATGGGTGAAAACAAAGACCTGCATGAGGCCAAATATATTTACGGCGAAGAGGGCAAGGGATTTTTCACATTTTACGGGGGCCATGACCCGGAAGATTATGAACATTTTGTGGGAGAAGAAAAGACAGATCTAAGCTTGCACCCCAACTCCCCGGGATACCGTTTGATCCTGAACAATGTTCTTTTCCCTGCTGCCAAGAAGAAAAAAATGAAAACCTGATGATTTGATATCCGGTATTAATCTTTTAAAATTCATTTAAAGGTCAATCATAAAACTTCCAGTTTACCCCGGCATCAAATACCTTTTGCTGTCCGATATATCCCGGTGTAACAAAATAACCCGATGTCTTCTTTTCATTGAAGTAGGTCATTTTAAGGAATATTCGCACATTCCCGATTCCCAGGTTAATATATGCATTGCCCGTCCAGTAGCCCGGAATTTCGAAATTATTCTGCAGATAGAACTGCTGAATTACCGGGTTGTATGCTTCGGCAAAATAAGCAGATGAATAATGTGCATCTATCCCTCCTATAAAATTAAGGTTGCTGTTGAACATAAGGCTTTGAAAATACAGCTCACTGTTGACAAATATCGGGGGAATTCGAAAAGCATCAGCCGCATCACTGTTACCGGTTTTCAAAGTGTAAACTCCCTCACCCAGCCAATGGAACCCTTTACCAAAAGAAAGATTATATTTTATCCCCGGCGAGATCAATTGTGCAAATCCTGAAATTTGTTCAGGGGCCTGGTTGGTGCCGAAACATATATAATTCTTGACCAGGCTGAATGAGATCTCAGGCATGATATAACTTTTACGGATATGGAATTTTAAAAGAGCAGAAGCATTATCGCTCTGTACCGGTAAAAACCTGTTATGCCATTCAAAATTATTCCCGAAATAATTTTCTTCAAGAAAATTGGGAGAATACATAACACGTCTGTAGGATAATTTCCATAAGCGGTTTTCATAATCCGCACCCAGAAGGTGGTTTCCGTTTTTCATCAGTTCACCCCTGAACATCAGGAAATGAGCCGTATCCAGATCATACCTTAAATTACCTCCTAAATAAGTTTCCGTGTATTTGTAGGGTTGCGCTATATATTTTTCCTGAAATTTCAGATTTCTGAAACGGAAATAGGCATTATAAAAAGCCTTATGGAAAAAAGTGCCTTTTATGCCTGATTCATTGAAGTATTCAAAATATTTCCCATATTCCGATGTCGTATCCTTATTAAAAAGAATGGTATTGAAGTAGGATCCTTCTGTATTTAAATTATTATCTGAAAAATAATCCGCCTCAATATTATGCCTGAAATCATTGTAAACAGTAAGAATAGGCGACAGGCTGTACTGCTGGTAAATAAGGGACTCATTTTTCAGGAAAGCGTCATTGGCATTTTCAAGATATACATTTATATTATTCTGGCTGAAATATTCATTCAGTGATTTGAATCCTGTACTGTCAATGCCCCCCGATTCGTTGGCTTTATGAAACATATGGGTGAAAGCCCCCATCACAAAATAAGAACTATCATGGGTCCAGTAATACATGTAGGCATCATAGGATGTGGAAAGCACCTGGTTATCGCCCCTGCCTGTAGAACTATATTGTTTATTGATCGTCAGCTTGCGGAAACTGACTCCGAAATTCCAGTTCGGCTTGATGCTTTGACTGAAAGTTACATCAAGGATATAACGGTATTTTCCCCCCAGTACCGTATATACATCTGTATAGGGCGATTTGGTATTGAATAATTTTATTCTGTTAATGGGAAGGGCAAAATACTGATAGGTGTAATATCCTGAAGTTCTTCCGATAATTTCAGGGGGGGTATAGAAAACAGGTTTGGCTGAAGAGCCGATGTTTCCAAGATCCTGGATTTTATTGTCCAGGATACCTGTATAGGTGTATTTCTGAAAATTATTAATGGTTGTATCGGGCCTGAAGTAGACTGAGCGGTTGTATTTAATATTGTCAAAATACGTATAGTTACAGGTACTGGGTCCGTAAATGGAAACGGAAGAATCATTCAGAATTTGCCCGAAAACCCTGCCATACGATAACAGCAGGATGGCTAATAATATTTCTCGGGTATGCCTCAATCAACCGGGGTTTTTATACTTTTCGACAATTTGTAAAATACTTTGATCAAACTTTCTGCCATCTTTGACAAATCTAATTCCGATCGGGATATAAAATACAGGCAATGATTCAAGAACTCCCTTAAATTCCGGGGAACTCAGCTTGACCATATCCTTTTCAGTGGTAAGGATACTGAGATCCGATGGATCGGAAGATCGATACAGATCACGCATTCGGGTGCAATCCTGGATATTGTAAGAATGATGATCTCCGTATTTTAAATGATGGATTACCCGGTATTGCTGTTGGCCCAAATAATTAAGCAGGGGTGCCGGATCGGCAATTGCTGTTACAAGGATCAATTTTTTGCCGGCCTCCCCAACAGCTCCGGATATAGGAACCGGGACCCCATATTCAACGGTGGTGAAGTATACATCCTTTCCGGGTACATACCGGCTCACTGAATCCTTGATTCCTTCTATCGCCTTCTCATTAATATTATCCGGGCATTTGGTAATGATCACACAATCAGCACGTGCGGCATTTTTCCTGGGTTCCCTTAGGAAACCATAGGGAAGAATATAATCCCTGAAAAATGGCTTTGACCACGTTGTAAGTAAAATATTAAATGCAGGCTTAACTGACCGGTGCTGAAATGCATCGTCCATGATCACCGTCGGAATGCTGTTATCAAACTGGCCGACAATTTCAGGAATGGCCAGCATCCGATCCTCGCCTACCGCAACATGTGCAACATCCCTGAATTTCAAATAAAGCTGGTAAGGCTCATCACCGATGGTTTGCGGAGTATCGGTAAGCGTAGCCATCCGAAATCCCGAAGTTCTTCTTTTATACCCCCGGCTCAGTGTACATATTTCAGTTTTCCCGGATAGCAGTCTGACCAGGTATTCCACCATCGGTGTTTTACCGGTTCCTCCGGCCCTGAGATTACCTACCGAAATAACAGGAATTTCGAATTCCACGGAATTGAAGATATGCCGCTGGAACATAAAATTCCTGAGGTATACCCCTACTGAATAAAAAATGCCGAAGGGTGAAAAAAGTATCCTTAAAAATAGAAAATTCATTCCGTAAATTTGATGTCTACAAATATCCTAAAATATGGCCAAATTAAAAGAAGTGATGAAGGTGCTGGAAAATTCGGTGCCTGTAGTGCTCCAGGAAGACTACGATAACAGCGGATTGCTCGTTTATACGGGGAAGGACGAAATTAAAAGTATTCTGATTACACTTGATATTACAAAGGCAGTTGTTGACGAAGCCGTCGATCTCGGGGCCGATCTTATCATATCCCATCATCCCGTAATATTCAGGGGAATTAAAAAAATTGATACGAATACTGATACCGGAAAGGCATTGCAACTTGCAATTAAAAACGACATAAATATATATGCCATTCATACCAATCTTGATAATGTTATGGAAGGTGTGAACGGAATGATAGCAGCCAGACTCGGCCTTTCGGAATTGAAAATCTTGCTGCCAAAGGAATCGACCCTGCGTAAGCTTGTGACTTACGGCCCCCCGGAGAATTCAAAGGAAATATTGAATGCCCTGCATAATGCCGGTGCCGGCGTTATCGGGGACTACCGCAGATGCAGTTATCGGTCTTCGGGAACGGGATCCTACATGCCGGGCGAAAATGCAAATCCCTATGCCGGAACCATTGGAAATCAGGAAGAAGCTCAGGAAGAAAGACTTGAATTGCAGTTTCCGGCCTGGAAAGAAAAAGAAGTTATTGAAGCCCTTTTGCAGGCTCATCCCTATGAAGAAGTTGCTTATTTCATTGACCCGGTAATAAATCCAAATCCTTCCATCGGATCAGGACTTACAGGAAACCTGGAAAATCCGATGAATGAAAAAGACTTTCTGATATATCTTAAAGAAAAGCTTCAGGTAAATATGATTAAATACACATCCCTGACTCAAAAAACCGGAATTCATAAAGTGGCACTTTGCGGAGGATCCGGCAGCTTTCTGATCAGGAATGCCATCGGGGCAGGTGCGGAAGCCTTTATTACCGCCGATATCAGGTATCACGATTTCTTTCTGGCGGAGGGAAAAATCCTGCTGGCAGACATAGGACATTATGAAAGTGAAATATCTACAAAAGATTTGCTCTACAACTTAATAAATAAAAAAATTAGTAATATTGCACTCCATTTATCAGAAGTAAATACTAACCCCGTTCATTACATATAGGCAGATGGAAACAAC
>JBJKSY010000192.1:0-3047 GCA_046703645.1 Cyclobacteriaceae bacterium | reverse complement strand
TCATCATCGGATTTCAATACTTGATCTTGTTGATATTTTTTGGATGCCTGCTGCTATTCCTTACAGGTTTATTCGATTTAAAACGATTGATATTTTTCTCCTTTTTCCTTGGAGGGGGTGCCGGTTTACCGGATTTGCCGGATTCATCACTTGTGCTTTTTCCTTTTTTCAGGCTCGAAAAGTCATAAGAATACCAGTAAGAGACTGAAAGAGTAAGCATACGGTAACTTGCGGCCAGGTTATCTTCAAATCCCAGGATCGGTGCATCGGAACCATTGTATTTGCCGATATTTGAATGCCCGTAGTTAAACTTCAGGTCGGTTACAATCTCGTTTTTATTCGCCATGGTTGAGACTATTCCCAGGCTGAAGTCCAGACCCCACATAAAACGATTCACTCCGCTGAATGTAACATATCCGATATCACCTTCATGCTGATCGTTAAAAGTTATTTTATAAGGATTTTTCAGCACCTGCGTTTCCAGCACTCCCTGGCCGCCGAGAAAATAGCTGATATTCGGACCAACACCTATATACCAGTCAAAGGGCCCGATTTGACTGAAAGGCCCGATTTTTATTACTTTTCCTTCGCGCTGGAGTAATAATTGAATCGGCATTTCTATAAAATGGTGAATTTCGTTCAAAGTCCAGCCGTTATCCTTAATATAGATCCTGCGTCCTTTCAGTGTATATGCCGGATCTATCCTGAGGTTAAGTGATTTAGAAACCGGCATATCAAAAGATCCGCCGGCAAGTAACCCGAATTTTATTTTGGAATCGAAAGCCGATCTATAGTCCGTTGTATGATAAATGAGCTTATAGGGGAAAAAGCCCAGCTTTGGTCCAAATTTAATTTGGGCCTTTAATGGGATAAATTGAATTAAAAATATGATTAATCCAAGAAATCTTTTCATGCAATTAGCCCATAATTATTAACATGCAGGAATAAACAAACTTATATCGAATAAATGCGGCTTCCGTATAAAGATCGCTAAAAATATTACATGAGTATTTTAATGATTGATTTAAATGCAATAATTATTAAGATTTCATATTTTCTTTGTAAAAATGTGAAAAAAAATTGAACTTTTCCGGGTATTTTTTTTATTATACCAATGAATTTAACGTAAATTTAGAAGTTTTATAAATTGACCGAAATCGAAAAGACAGTAGATCATTTCTTTACATTAGCAAAGGCATTATTTCGGGGAATTTTAAACAGATCCGGAATTCTGTTATTATTGGTTATTCTCTCCGCTAAAACGCCTTCATACAGTCAGATAGAAACCTCCTTCGCACAATTTTTTGTCAATCCCTATCACTTCAATCCATCCTATGCGGGTATCGAGGGACGCCCTACTCTTTTTATGTATTACAGGCAACAATGGGTTGGAATAAACGGCGCCCCGGCAACTGCAAATTTATCTTTTCATACACCTCTTGCCCTCGGACTGACCTTCGGCATGGATGTTTTTCATGATACTCGTGGGGTGATTGGGACAAATGCCGGAATGCTTTCCATCGGCTATGTGGTTCCATTCAGCAGGATCACTTTCCTTCGTTTTGGCATATCGGGAGGAGTGGGATTCAGGACCTTTGATCTTTCAGATCCCACTATAAATACTTCCGACCCGGCCTTAAAGAATTTAATGGATCACAATACCTATATAACCGGAAATGTGGGTATGTCATTTCAAACAGGATACTTTAATATCGGGGCATCCCTGCCTTCTATATTTCAGCCTGATTTAACATCCCTGAAGGCCTTTGAGACCAGTTATGCCGCGCCTATGGATGAGATCCTGTTCAATGCCAGTTACAGGTTCTATTTCTCCGACAATAATCTTGCCTTCGAGCCGGAAATTTTATACCGGTATTATAAAAATCAACCGACACAATATGAAGCTGCCGGTATTCTTCATATTAAGAACCTGGTATGGCTGGGAGGATCCTTCCGGCAGGATTACGGGATAACTGCTTTTGCCGGCATTAAAATCCTGAATTTATTGAGTTTCGGTTACAGTTATGGAATCGGATCCGCCAAACTGCCGGGAATTGGGAACAGCACCCATGAATTTCTTCTGACATTATTTACCGGAAAGCAGAAAAAGGCAAAACGGAAAGACAAGAAGCTTTATCTGTCTTTTATTGATGCGGAAAGATTTATCCCGCCTAAACCGGAACGCAAGCCGGTTGTTGCATCGAACCAGGAGGTTAAAAAGGAAGAAACCAAGCCACAACCTGTTCAGGAAGAATCTAAACCTGTAGAAAAGGATACCGTCAGGGAACAGGTGGCAGAAAATCCCGTTGCACAGGATACCTCAAAAAAAGTTCAGGAAACTGTCACACCTGAAATAGTAAAACAGGAGCCCGAGGTGGTACAGAAAGAACAGGAAAATGTTCAGGTTCAGGAACAGCCGGCCCAGGTAACACCTTCGCCTGATACAACCAATACCGAAAAGGTCGAAACCCCCGGAATTAATAATGAGCCTGTCAGGCAGGAATTCGTTAAAGCCGGAAAATCAGCTTCAGAATTGCCGGTTGGAAGTTATATAATTATCGGCTCATTCAATTATAAGGATAATCAAGAACGAATGTCCGCTACGGCTCTTAACATTGGTTACCCGGCCTCAACAGGATACGTCAGTGAAAGAGGGCACTGGTATGTTTATGTAAAAAAAGCTGAAAATGCTGATGAATTAAGGCCATATCTTCCACAGGTCAGGCAGGAAACTCATGTTAATGATGCATGGATCCTTACAGTCTATGACGGAAACCATCTTCCTTCAGAACTAGAAAAGATTCAAACAGAGGAAACACCGGTGAACCAGGAACAAAATAATCAGCAAATGGCCGAAATCGGGGCTCACGAAGGGGTTAAAGTTGAAGTGGCTTCTAAAGGGAATGACATGTTCGAACTTCTCAAGGGGAACTATATAATTGTCGGGGTATTTTCTTCCTTCGGGAATGCCGAAAAATATTCCGACAAGCTGCATGATATCGGGCAAAGTGTCAAATGGGGCTTCAATACGGAAAAAAATTACTGGT
>JBJKSY010000191.1:0-6476 GCA_046703645.1 Cyclobacteriaceae bacterium | reverse complement strand
CGTTTTGTAGGACGCGGAGGTAACTGGGGTTTCCCGGAATCAAACCTGAACTACAGGGGCCGCGAATATGATATAGCCGTCAGCTACCATGCGGACATGAATTTCACGATGATAAGAAACTGGGTGGGACAGACCGGCGATAAAGAATTTTACCAGGCCTGTGATAAATATGGAATTATGGTATGGCAGGATTTCTGGCTGGCAAATCCCGCCGATGGTCCCGATCCCTATGACCCGCAGATGTTTATTGCTAATGCCAGGGATTATATAAAAAGGATCCGTAACCATCCTTCCATTGCGTTGTACGTGGGAAGGAATGAGGGGAATCCGCCGGCTGTGATCGACACCGCCCTGCGTTCCATGATTTCGGAACTGCATCCCGGGATCCATTATATTTCCAATTCGGCATTCGGGGTAGTTAGCGGGGGAGGCCCATACAGCGCTTTACCTCCCAGGGATTATTTCCTGCTGTACGGAAGGAATAAGTTGCACAGTGAAAGGGGGATGCCCAATGTTATGACCTATGAAAGTCTGGAAAGAACTCTCCCCGAATCAAAGTTCTGGCCGCAGAACAGTGAATGGGGAATGCATGATTATACCCTTGAAAGCGCACAGCATGCTGCTACATTCAACGCGATGATAGATTCCGCCTTCGGACCTGTCAACAGTGCAAAAGAATTTACTGAACGGGCGCAGTGGATCAATTATAACGGTTACCGGGCCATGTTTGAGGGAAGAAGCAGGTATAGGAAAGGTCTTCTGCTCTGGATGAGCCACCCGGCCTGGCCTTCCATGGTATGGCAAACCTATGATTATTATTTTTCGCCGACCGCCGCCTATTTCGGATGTAAAAAGGCCTGTGAACCCATTCACATTCAGTGGAACCCCGTATGGGACAGCGTTGAGGTTGTAAATTACAGCGCGGGATATCAGGCCGGGCTTACTGCTTCCGCCAGGATATATGATATGGATGGTTCCCTGCAGTGGCATAAGGAGGTCAAGCTCGACAGCCATGAAGATTCTACTCTCCCACTTTTTGTAATCCACTTTTCCGACAGCCTTACCTCAGTACAATTTATCAAACTTACCCTGACAAAAGGCGACACAGTGATCTCGGATAACTTCTACTGGAGAGGGAAGAAAACGGGTGACTGGAAGGCATTGAATAATCTGCCAAAGGTTAAAATCGATACACATACTTCCACATACCTGGATGGAAACGATTGGAAACTGACGGCAGTATTGAATAATGATTCCGGGAAGCCTGCACTTATGATCAGGTTGAAGATAATTGGTGAAAAATCCGGCAAAAGGATACTCCCAGCCTGGTATAGCGACAATTATATCTCCCTTCTCCCCGGTGAATCGAGAACGATAGATATGCATGTAAGGGATGAAGATACGAGAGGCGAAAAACCTGTTGTTAAAGTGTCGGGATTTAACCTTGAATAAATTCATGAATTTCCGGAAGTGATATTATATATTAGAGGTTATTTTATTTCAGATAACCGGTTATTGCCGGTGACATTGGCATTTAACGACAACAGGATGGTTGAAAACAGGATGGAAAATTCTGCAATTTAAAATTTTGTATTCTATGAAATACCAACTTGGAAGGTTTGTATTCGGAACGGGGGCTGTAGCCTTTGGCTTAATAACTTTGATTTGGCACCAGGTTAAATCGCTTGGAAATATATCACACCCCGCAATTTTAGTATATACCCTGGGCATCCTTGAACTTGCCGCTGGTCTTTCCTTGTTCCTGAAGAAGACCATTCAATACGGGGCCCTCATAATCAGCCTTGTATTTCTCATATTCACGTTTTACTGGCTGCCACAGATTGTCAGCACCCCGCTTGTCTTCGGAAACTGGGGTAATGCTCTTGAAGAGTTTTCTGTCTTTCTGGGCGCCGTTTTCATTTTTACTTCGACGATTCACAATCATGCAGGGATGACCAATAAGATCGACCGGATATCTTACCTGTGCTACGGGCTATGTGTATTATCCTATGGGCTCTACCAGCTTTTTTATCTGAAATATACGGCGAACCTGGTTCCTAAATGGATACCACCCGGACAGATGTTCTGGGCAGTGGTGACTTCCATAGCATTTATTCTTGCGGCTTTTGCATTTCTTTCCGAACTTATGGCTTTGCCGGCCTCAAGATTGCTGGTAATTATGCTCATTGGATTTGGTTTGTTAATTTGGGTCCCTGCATGTATAATCCATCCTCATGTAATGTCAAACTGGGTGGAAAATGCTTCTAACCTGGCGATGACCGGATCAGCCTGGATAGTTACAGACAAAATTTACCTTTCAGGCGTTCAACCAATAAATAGAACTTAATTATAAAATCTTACCTGGAATGAATATATTTCGGGCTTAATGTGTCCGGAATATGGTATATTTTTCCCATACCGGTCCGGAAGAATTTCACCGGTTTATTTATTATGAATATTCTTCAAAATTGTGTATATTAACAAGAAGATTAATACACTACCCTTCTTTATTTAAGGTTATCAGCAGAGTATTTGGAAAACCGATTTAATAAAATTCCACATCGGTTTTTGCGGATAAGATGATTTTTCAGGACTAACTGGGACCAATCTCGATTATTTATTTAATGAAAAATGAAGATAATGAGACACAATTATCTGTTCCTTACAATAATCATTTTGCTGACTGTATTTTTAACATGGTCTTGCAGCAAACCTTCGAAACCTGAAGTACTTGTCAGCCTGCCGCAAACATACGATTCAGGCACACTTATTATTTTTAGTGGAAGGAAACCGGTTATGTACCAGCATTTTATCAAAGAAGGAATGACCATTCGCTCCACAATACTTAAAGTTTCCGGAAGAAAAGAAATGTCGCAGTGTTATGCTATTCAGAAGCCGGGCGTTAAGGTAACGAATACGTGGATCAGTTTTTTTACTCCTTCTCATGATGGAAAATGGAAACGGGCAAATAACGCCGAAGTAATATTTGCTGACGATTCTGTTTTTACCGCAAATGATGGAAATAATGACCGGCCTCATGCTGTCAGGCATAAACATCATAATGAACCGGATTTAATTCCCCAGGCTTGTTATTTTCTCTTGCTATTTTCAGGATTTTCATCATCCTCTGACAGCCAGGTTACGGAGGAAGACAATAGCATTCTGGTTTCTTTTCCCTATCCGATTCCTGTCCCCGCCATTAAAAACGGGCATCACAATAATTCAGGAAATCCCGGATCCTCTTTCAGGCTTTACCTGAAAAAGGACCACCGGCTTGATTCCATTCACGGTGAAGGGGATCTGGCAGGGATAACGGGAATTGTCGTACGGAATTATCCGTTCGATTCCCTGATGACAGCCTCGGCTGCCGGAAGCGAAACAAGCAAAAAATCATATCATGCCAGGATTCCGGTAAGCACAGTAGCTTTTAAAAACGGGAATCTTACGCTGAATATCAAATATTCGAGGCTGGCCAGAAACGGGCGAAAAATTTTCGGCCATGTTGTACCGTTAAACAGGATTTGGCTAACCAGCGCGGATGTATCGGCGCAAATATATGTCAACAATCCTGTATCATTTTATGGAAAATCCCTCGACAGTGGCCTCTATTCCATGCTCACAATTCCAAAATCAGAATACTGGGTACTCATCATAAACCGGAAAGCAGGTATTCAACTAAAAAACTATAACCCGGCAAATGACATTATTCGTGTACCGATGATATTGGATACTTTACCCTATGATACGGTTCAGTACCTTACAATCAGTGTACTGCCCTTTGATAATGGGGGATTCCTGTCCATTAAATGGGAATCTCTTTGTGCTTCTGTCATATTTAAAAAAGAAAAACCCGAACTGAAAACTGGTTATGCAGATTATTCAAGCATTTCATTAAATCCCGGATTAACGCTTCATTACCTGCCGTTATGGCATGCCAGTCTGCAGGAGAACCAAAAAGTAAGAATTTATTCAACATTATGGAAATCGATACCTGCTCCTGCATTAACCGGTAATATGGATGCTGCTAAATTTCAACTTTCAACACAGTTACCATACAGTAAATAAATTATGGAACATTGGAATAACCTGCCTGAACTCGGTCAGAAGATTTATTTTACGGATCTTCAGGATAACCTCCGAAACGAGAATAGATTCTTATAGCTTATATTTAATTCCTGTCAATTTCTCCATTGTAAATAATACCTGTCAATCCATATGAAGTATTTTTGACGGATTAGTAATCGCGGTTTTATATATCGTTGAAGAGGTAGTCATAAATGCCATCAGAAAAACAACAAGTCCGCTGACAAACAATAGTGACATCGACACGGGTGTATGATACTCATAGATCCGGGATAATAAATTTCCCGCAATAAAGTAGGACATTACCATCCCTGCTGCTATCGAAAAACAAAGCAGGATTATGAATTTTTTATTGATTATCAGCATGATTGCGCTGAAAGTGGCACCCATGACTTTCCGTATTCCAATTTCTTTTAATCTTCCGGAAACATTTAGCGTAGATAAGGCAAATACGCCGGTCAGCGAAAGAAATGCGCCTATGATCCCCAGGTACAGGATGATAGTTTTCAGATTTCTGGATGTTAACTCGGCATTTCCCATGGCCATGTCATCCTGGTAATATCCCGGGAAAGGCCGGAACGGGATTAGTTTTTTCCAGGTGGAAGCCAGGAACCCTGATACCGTTGTGGTTTTATCCCCCGGAAATCTTACGATCAGGTTTAAACTTTCATCCTCCGTCGGCGGAATGAAAATCTCCGGAATGATTTCATGTCCTTTATATACGGAACTGATCACATTTCCGGTAATCCCGATAATGAATCTTTTGTGGTCTTTCAAAGCTATCATTTTGCCGATGGGTTGATCCATGCGGAAACGTTGGACAAAAGCCTGGTTGACTATTATAGCGTCTGTAAAATCCGAAGCGCGGTCTTTATCAAAAAACCTGCCTTCGATAAGATGGACATTCATCATTTTAAGATAATCGCCCGTCATCTTTTGGCTCTGGATTTCCACTTCGCCTGTATCAAGCATCCAGTAGGTATTTTCATGGCTGCCTCCCAGAATATCCCGGGTCGAACACCATTCCGTAATATCAGGATCGGATTTAATCCTGTCCCTTAACTGATTGAATTCCGATTTGTCATTGACAGGAATATTTATCACGTTATCCCGTCTGTAACCAAGATCAAGCGAATGAATGAAACCCACATTTTTCAGAAAAATCATACCGCTGGCGAGCACTATAATGGAAAGCATAAATTGCAATGAATTCAATATAACTGAAGCCGTTCCTGCGCGGCGAAGTTTATAACGATTGTGGAAAATAGCAGTTGGCTGGAATTTTTTTGAATACAGGGCCGGGTAAATCCCTGCCACAAGTGTTGTTAAAATAAAAATAGCCGAAAATGCAAATAACAAATGAATGAGGTTCAGGTCCCCGATCAGTATATGCATATTCCAGAGGGAAAAAAAGGCGACAGACATATACTGGAACAATACCCAGCCGAGCAATACGGCCAGCAGGGAGGCCCACGACATCTCAAAGATAAATTGAATGAACACCTGAGAAGACGTACCTCCCATAACTTTCCTGACCCCGATTTCCTTCAGCCTGTTCCCGATTAGGGCCATGGTGGTATTGGCTAAATTAAAACAGGCTATCAAGAGGATCAGTAACGCCATAAAGGAAAATACGATCATCATTGCCATGTTGACCCGGAGGTTTCCGTAGGAAGAGTTGGTAACTGACCCTTTTAATATTTTAGCATCCCTGAATCCGACCAGGTCAAACCTGCTCACTTTCCATTCCGGACGGGCATTGTTTTGCACCGTAAGATACTTTTTATTGATCATATTTTCGATTCGGGCTGAATCTGACGGATCCTTTAATTTCAACAGCAAACTGGGCTGCCGGGTTTCCGCCCAGTCATCCGGATTTATGTTGTATCCGTACATGCTGTGATCGATACTCGTTAGAGCGCCAAACTGGAAGGTTGAGTTCAGCGGGATCCTTTCAAAAACACCTGCTACCATGAAATCGACTGACTTGCCTGTCGGGTAATATATCTTTAAGTTTTTGCCAAGGGGATCATCCTTCCCAAAATATTTTTGGGCAAGATCGCGGGTAAGATAAATGCCTGAGGTAGTCTTTATCGACCTGTATGTGCCGGTAAGCAGTTTTATCCTGAAAAAATCAAAAAAATTGGTATCTACATAAGCGATATTCTCATTGAATACTTCATCTTCATATTTTACATTTTCATTGACCGCAAGTATATAGCGGGTCTGATTCACTACTCCCGGAATTTCCTGAACAGCCCCCGGACCCAATGGCATCGGCGCATAATCGAGACGCGATAATCCCAGGTCGGTGTTTTGTTTTATTTCCTGCACATGAAAGATATTTTCCGTATTTCCATAATAACTGTCGAATTCCCAGTTGTAGGCATAAA
>JBJKSY010000190.1:0-8915 GCA_046703645.1 Cyclobacteriaceae bacterium | reverse complement strand
AAAGGTTAAAAAAATGCCCGGTTCATTGCCAATTTTCAGTTAAATCACGGCTGAAATCCTATTTTGGGCGTTCCTGCTTGTTTTTTAAAGAATAAAATCGAAAATTATAACAGAGATTTTTCAACTGATAAAATTTAAAAGTAAGGAATTTATGGAAAAGAATGAAGTCCAGCAACGCGTGAAACAAGTGGTATCAAAGGTGCTGAAAATGGAAGTTACGGAAATAAAGGATGATGCAAATTTTATATTTGACCTTGGCGCCGACTCCATGCAAAGCCTTGAGATGATTGCCGCCTTCGAAGAAGAATTCAATATTGAGATGGAACAGGAGAAAGCCCTTGAAGTTCAGACGATCGATGGCGCCGTGGATTTCATAGCCCACCACATGAATTGACCTGATGGGGCTACTACTGGATCATACCGGTTAACCTTATTTTCACCCAATTAAATTTTTATTCCATGGCAGATCTGAATCGCGCAAACCTGAATACTATATTTAATCCTTCCTCCATTGCAGTCGTCGGAACACATAAAGTTAAAGGAACTGTCCCCTATGATATTCTTGAAAACCTGCTGAAGGCGGAATATAACGGGCTTGTGTTTCCGGTGAGCCCGAAAGAAAAGCAGATACTGGGATTGAAATCCTATCACTATGTGCTGGATATACCTGATCCGGTTGATCTGGCCATAATCGTTTTCCCGAGCTCCGTGGCCTATATGGCCCTTGAGCAATGCGGACAGAAAGGCATAAAGTCGGTGATCATCATCTCTGCCGGCTATAAGGAGGTGGGAGAAAAGGGATTACAGAGGGAAGTCCAGCTAAAGGAGATTGCCGGGAAATACGGAATCAGTTTTATTGGCCCTAATTGTCTGGGTGTTATCAATACGGATCCCGGGGTAAGTTTGAATGCATCTTTTGCAAGGAAAATGCCTGAAGAAGGAAGGATCGGATTCCTTTCGCAGAGCGGGGCACTCTGCACTGCAGAACTGGATTATGCTCTGGCAAAACATATAGGATTCTCTAAATTCATCAGCTTCGGGAATAAAGCCGATATCAGTGAGGTGGACCTTCTCAATTACCTGAAAGACGATGAAAAGACCAGGGTGATCCTGATGTACCTTGAAGAGATCACCGATGGGCGCAAACTAATGGAAGCAGCCTCAAAGGTGATCCGTGAAACTCATAAACCGGTACTGATACTGAAGTCAGGAAGGACCAGTGCGGGGGCATCGGCGGCGGCATCGCACACGGGTTCTCTTGCCGGCGACGATGCTGTTTGCGATGCCGCTTTTGAACAGGCAGGCATTATCCGTTGCGATAACATCGAAGAGATGTTCAATAAAGCCATCGCTTTCGATTACCAGCCGGCACCGGAAACCAATAAGGTTGCCATCATAACCAATGCCGGCGGACCCGGCGTGCTGACTACGGATGCAGCCATCAGTGAAGGACTTCGCCTAGCGCGTTTTTCGGAAGAAACTACCAGGATCTTTAAAAGGAACCTGCCGGCAACAGCCAATATCAATAACCCGGTCGATGTGATCGGCGATGCCCGGGCCGACCGTTATAAGATCGCTATGGACGGCGCTTTCAATGACCCGGATGTCAGCGGGGTAATGGTCATTCTCACCCCGCAGTCGATGACCGATATTGAATCAATTGCCCATGCGGTTGTTGAAGAATCGGGGAATTCCAGGAAGCCCGTTTATTCATCCTTTATGGGAGAATCCGATGTAAGAGGTGGCGTTGATATCCTGTTGAGGAATAAGATTCCTCATTATATTCTGCCTGAATCCATGTGCAAGTCTTTTGCCACGGTTTATAAGTTTCATGCTAGACTGAAAATGGAACCGGATCATGAGGATGACTTTAAGGTCCCCGGCCTGGATTCCCTACTGAAATTAATGGAAGATCATAAAAAGGCCGGGAGAAAGGCAATCCTGGAAAACGAGGCAACGGCTATATTGAGTAATTTCGGATTGCCGGTTATCAGGAGTGAACTTGCTGTAAACGAAGAGGAGGCCATAAAAGCTGCTGCAAAAATCGGTTTCCCGGTGGTCATGAAAATAATGTCGGAACAGGTACTTCATAAATCCGATGTAGGAGGGGTTATCATTAATATTGAAAATGAAAAGCAGGCGGGGGAAGCATTTCGTAGTATCATTAGAAATGTATCCGGCAAGGTTCCCGGAGCAGAGATAAAGGGGATCCTGGTTTCAGAGATGATAACCGGCGGACAGGAAGTGATCTTAGGGTTAAAGAGAGATCCTGCGTTCGGACCGGTAGTCATGTTCGGCCTGGGCGGTATTTATGTCGAGATCTTCCGCGATATCTCACTGAGAGTAGCTCCGGTAAACAAACGGACAGCGATGGAAATGATATCCCGGATCAAGGCATATCCTGTATTGACAGGAGCCAGGGGTGGCGTTCCCGCTGATATTGAACAACTGGCTGACTCCATTGTACAGTTAAGCAGGCTTGGCGCTGCCATTCCCCGGATTATGGAAATGGATATAAACCCGATGATGGTTCTTCCGAAGGGCAGGGGTTGCCGTATTGCGGATGCGAAAATTATTCTTTGATTTTTTTATTCACTTTCATTATGGAATATAGAAAACTGACCTCCGATGAAATACAATCATTAAAGACCCAGGGCTGTTCATCATCCGATTGGGAAAAAATCTCAATAAAAGAGCCTTTCAATCCGGAAGCAATCTATGGGGTTCATTTTTTTGGAGAAGTGAAGATCGGGAAAATGATCTTCCCGGAAACAGGAGATCCGTATGAACGCCCGGGCTTATATCATTCAATTATCAGCAATTGTATTTTGGGAGATAATTCCCGCGTTGCCCATGCCGGCCTGCTCCGGGATTATGAAGCAGGGGAAGGATCCGTAATCGAAAGAGTGAATGAGATATCTATGACCGGAGAGTCCTCCTTCGGCAACGGCGAAGTACTGGATGCCTTGAATGAAGGTGGTGGCAGGGACCTTATGATCTTTGATCAGCTAACCAGCCAGATAGCTTTCATGTCTGTGCTTTACCAGCACGACCACGAACTGATTGCTTCATTGAAAAAGATCATCGCCGGATATGCTGAAAGTAAAAGATCTTCAACAGGATATATAGGAAAAAATGCTGTTATAAGGAATGCCAATATTATCAGGAATGTATTTGTCGGAGATTCTGCATTAATTGACGGAGCATCATATTTATCCGAAGGATCGATCATCAGTTGTCCTGAAGATCAGGCTGTTGTCGGTGAAGGCGTTACTGCCAGGCATTTTATAATCCACCAGGGAAGCAGAGTAACTTCCTCGGCAATACTGGAGAAAGTCTTTATTGGACAGGGTGTCAGGATTGGAAAGCAACTTTCAGCCGAGAACTCCGTTTTCTTTGCAAATTGTGAAGGTTTTCATGGTGAGGCCGTAAGCCTTTTCGCGGGACCTTATTCCGTCTCCCATCACAAATCCTCTCTGCTGATAGCAGCCCTGACTTCTTTTTATAATGCGGGTAGCGGGACTAACCAGAGCAATCATATGTACAAGCTGGGCCCCATACACCAGGGGATCCTGGAAAGAGGTTCAAAAACGGGATCTTTTGCCTATCTTCTCTGGCCCTGCCATGTCGGAGCCTATAGCGTCGTCATGGGAAAGCATGGCTCGAATTTTGATACGTCGGATTTTCCGTTTTCCTACATAACACTCGAAAATGAAAAAAGCTTTCTTACTCCTGCCATGAACCTGATCACCGTAGGGACACGGAGGGATGTTGAGAAATGGCCGTCAAGGGATAAGCGGAAATCAAAGGATAAGCTTGACCTCATAACTTTCGAATGGCTGAATCCCCTGATCGTAGACAAGGCAATCAAAGCTTCATCCATACTGGGTGATTTGTATGATAAAACGCCAAAGGAGCAGGATTCCATTTCCTATAAAGGGGTTAGAATCAAACGGCTTTTGCTGAAATCATGCAGGAGGTATTATGATATGCTGGCACCCGTCTTTTTTGGCGAACAGGTTATTAAAAGATTATCGGAAGATAAAGAACTTAAACCTGCCGAGGGCTCGATAGATCAGAATGAAACATGGATCGATGTGGGAGGTATGGTGGTTCCCGGATCTAAGATGGAGCACCTGATTTCCAATATCAGGAACGGGAAAATTTCAACCATCGGGGCTATGCGGGAAACATTAAAAAAATTATTTCTTTCCTATGATGATCTTGCATGGAATTGGACCATTGCCTTGTATTCCGGCAGCATAGGGAAAAAACCGACGGAACTCGATAAGGATGATTTTAAAAAAATCATTATGGATTGGAAGGACAATAAGACCAGGTTGAATAACATGATCCTTGCCGATGCTAAAAAGGAATTTGACCCGTTGAGCAGGATCGGTTTCGGCATACATGGAAATAGCGAAATACGGGATAGGGATTTTGAATCCGTTCGGGGAACCTATGAGAATAACAAATTTGTAAAGGAGATACTTGCTGAAAATCAGGCAATTGCTGAAAAAGCGGAACTGCTGATTTCTTCATTGTCCTGAACGGGCATTTGTGCTCTTGGGATTTTTAAGAATCACTAACATCTCAGGAAGAATTTTTTATCATTCTATAACTCAAATTTTTTAGCCATGAAAATCAACCGGAGAAAATTTATTACTACAGGTTTACTGGCATCCGCAGGTATCCGTGTATTTGGACATTCTACCCATGATGAACAACAAGGTCCAAAAACCATCCACAACCCGATCGGGGTATCCACCTATTCATTCTGGCGATTCGATGGCCCTAAAGAGAAATACCCGATTGAATATTGTATCGATCAGGCGGCAGCAATGGGATTTGAAGGCGTCGAATTATTGCTTATGCAAATGACCAGTGAAGAAACTTCCTATCTCAACAAACTGAAAAAACATGCGTTCTCAGCCGGACTTGATCTTATGGGGTTTTCAACTCATCAGGGATTTCTCAGTCCGGATAAACAATCTAGGGATGAGAATGTAAGTCTTACAATTCACCAGTTGGAGCTGGCAAGCAAACTGGGAATTCCTACCATGCGGTTGAACACGGGCAGGTGGGGATCCATAAAAGATTTTGATGACCTGATGGCGAATAAAGGGATAGAACCTGTCCTGGAAGGTTATACTGAAGATGATGGCTTTAAATGGGTGATCGATGCGATCGGAGCCTGTATTCCCAAGGCTGAAGAATACGGTATTGTCATGGGACTTGAAAATCATTGGGGACTGGGACGAACCGCAGAAGGTGTAAGCAGGATTGTGAAGGCCATCAATTCGCCCTGGCTTATGGTGACACTCGACACAGGAAATTTTCTTGAAAATCCCTATCCACAGCTCGAAACTCTGGCGCCCGAAGCCATCCTTATGCAGGCAAAAACATATTATGGCGGCGGCACCTGGTATACCCTCGATCTGGATTACAGCAGGATTGGGGATATCATGCGGAAGGCCGGGTATAAAGGTTATATTTCACTCGAATTCGAAGGAAAGGAAGATCCTTTGAAAGCCATTCCGGCAAGCCTTGAAGTCCTCAGAAAAAGCTTTTATTATGAAGCCTAGCGGACTGTTAATATGATAATTTTATTCCGGGAATATTAAGCAGGGATTGAATTATTATTGATCGAAATTATCCCGAAGCCGGCAACAGGCCGTTTCTAATAAAAATTTTTCTCTTCTTTCACTCCGATTTACTGTAAGAATTCTCGAGAATCCGTACTTTTAAATTTAATAAGTAAGAATCTTAACATCATTTTCCCATGAAGTCAATGCCAATTGTCGCTTTTAATAAGATCCTGCTGGGCATTTGCATGTCTTTTATTGCCTTTTCATGTAACACCTCAGGGGAAACCAAGGACCAGGCTAATCAGACCACTGAGATAATAAATAAGGTCTCCGAAAGATATTTACCGGATGACCGTATCAATGTTTTCAGGGTTCACCTGGTCAAATCCGATAGTGTACTGATTATTAAGGGCGCCACCAATCTCATGTCCGCCAAATCGGCCTTATTTCACAAACTTGACTCAGCCGGAATTGATTACATTGATAGTTTACGCATGTTGCCGGATGCCCGGGTGGACTCAACTCCATATGCCGTAGTAAAGATCTCGGTAGCCAACCTTCGTAAATTTCCAAAACATCCCTCTGAATTGGTTACACAGAACCTGATGGGATTTCCTATGAGAGTTCTTACATCCAGGCCGGGATGGCACGAAGTAATGGGTCCTGACCATTATCTGGGGTGGGTTGATAACGGTGGGATTCAACTTATGACAGCGCCGGCTTATCAGGCATATAAGTTGGCAGATAAAATTATCATCCTTGACAGGACTGGAACTGTATGGTCGAAAAATTCGGATTCGTCCGACCCGGTTTGTGATATAGTGGCAGGAGATATACTTCTCTTGAATGGAATGTCGGGAAATTATTTTCATGTTTCCTTGCCGGATGGCAGGACCGGGTACGTCAGCAAAGATGCCGGAGAGAACTTCAGTGATTTCCTTGCCCGGATACATCCTACAGAGAATTCCCTTGTATCCACCTCCAAAACCCTGCTGGGAATTCCTTATCTATGGGGGGGTACTTCAGTAAAAGGAATGGATTGCAGCGGCTTTACTAAAACAGTATACTTTCTCAATGGAATAATCCTTCCCAGGGATGCCGATCAGCAGGCCGAGGTAGGACTTACCGTTGACAGTACAGGCAGGTTTGAAAACCTGAGGCCGGGAGATCTGTTATTTTTCGGGCAGAAACGTTCGAAGACATCACCGGAGGAGATAACACATGTGGGTATGTGGATCGGCAATATGAGTTTCATCAATGAATCAGGCATGGTGAAATTAGGAAGTATGGATTCCCTTTCGGAAAATTATGACAAGTATAATCTCAGGCGCTATGTGCAGTCCAACAGGATATTGGGCAGCCAGGTCCCCGGTATAAAATCAGACAGTGATTTGTTCGATTTTTAATTCCGGAGAGAATAAGAACACAAGGTCAAATTATTTGTTTTTCATATTGGAGTTTAGGTTAAAATGAAAAAAATTGCATTGGTTACGGGGGCATCAGGGAACCTGGGAAAGGCAGTCATAAAAAAACTGATTTCCGGTGATTTTCAGGTCACAGGGATCGTCTCTCCACGGACTTCTTCCGATTTTGTTTCTTCAGCCAGTTTCGAGATTTTCCAGGCAAACCTGGCTGATGAATCTGTGATCAGGGAGATCCTTCAGCGGATATTTGATAAATACCCTGTCATTGATTCCGCCGTGCTGACAGCCGGAGGCTTTGCATCCGGTAACATCCGTAACACAGGTAAACAGGAGTTAGATAAAATGTTCAGGATCAATTTTGAGACTGCCTATTTTACCGCCAGGGAGGTTTTCAGGAAAATGGAAGAACAACCCGGCGGCGGCCGCATAATTTTTATCGGATCCCGGCCTTCCATTGATCCTGCTTCGGCAAAAAGTTCACTGGCTTATTCGTTATCAAAGTCCCTTCTTCTCGGACTTTCCGGAATTATAAATGAAGAGGGGAAAAAGAAAAATATATTTTCTTCTGTTGTGATCCCTGGAATTATTGATACCCCTGAAAACAGGGAATCCATGCCTGATGCGGATTTCGCAAATTGGGTTTCCCCGGAACTAATAGCTGATAATATTGCATACCTGCTCTCGGAATCCGGCAGGGTGCTAAGGCAACCTATCGTTAAAGTTTACGGCAATTCATAAAAAATCACTTCCCGGAATTTTTAATCGGGAAGTGAATATAAACAGCAGTTCTTAATCTCCCTCATAATCTCACCTAGATCTCCGGAAGTTTATATCCTTCCCGGTATTGCCGCTGCATATGTTTTTCAGCCTCCGGATCATTGACGAATTCTTCTGTATCGGGATTCCAGTGGATTGTCCTTCCCAGATCATAGGAAATGTTTCCGAGGTTGCATACCGTAGCGGACCTGTGGCCGATCTCTACCGGAACGATCGGATCCCTGTGGTTGCGGACGGATTCAATGAAGTTCACCTGGTGTGGAATTTTGGTTTCATACCTGCCTGAATCTTTCCCTGTTGAAGGGGCTTTGAGGGATTTGTCGGAGGAATGAAAAAATTCCCTTGAGATCTCTATCCAGCCGTTTTTACCCCAGAATTTTACCCCCTGGGTCATCTGGCTGTTGAAAGGTTCTTCTGTCATGACCACTCCGTTCCTGTATTTATAGGTCAGGAATTTATAATCTTTATAGCCTGCGGGGCTTATTTCAACGGGACCGCTATTATCCATCCCCAGACCCCATTGAGCAATATCGAACATGTGGGCTCCCCAGTCGGTCGTGAATCCGCCGCCAGTCTCTTTATACCAGCGCCAGGCCCCCCATAATTGTTCATCTCTTTCCGGGTTAAGGCTGATCGGCGGATCGAGTTCATGATTATAATGGACATAAGGGTTAGGACCAAGCCAAAGATCCCAATTTAAGTCAGAGGGTATTGTTTCTTTGGGCAGATCATAAGGTTTAGGCGGATCTCCTACATGGGCAAAAATTTTTTCAATGTCACCGATTTTCCCTTCCCTGACCATTTGAACGGCATATTGAAAATTCGGGTCGGAACGTTGCTGGCTTCCAACAGCCAGGATCCTGTTAAGCTTTCGCACGGTACCCCGTAATACCTGCCCTTCACGGATGGTAAAAGTCAGTGGTTTGTCAAGGTAAACATCCTTCCCGCTTTTCAGTGCATCAATAGCCACGAGGGCATGCCAGTGATCGGGTACGGCAATGACCACGGCATCAATATCATTACGGGCAAGCAGGTCCTGGTATTTTTCATAAGTTTTTGGATCGGAAGTCATACCCTTCGAAGTGTAATAATCTTTGACCCTTTTTTCGAATCTCTTACGCTTGAT
>JBJKSY010000189.1:0-7109 GCA_046703645.1 Cyclobacteriaceae bacterium | reverse complement strand
GGGCATATCAGGGGACACAGACCTGCTTACTAGGGTATGGTGGGATACAAAGTAATATGATTAATTAATGATAAAATGAGAATCTCCATGAAAAAGACAATTATAAATATATTGTGGTTCTCCCTGGCCTTGCTTATGATCATGGCCCTCAAAGCCTGCATTCAGCCTGAAGACCTGACTACCAAGGATGCCAAAACAGGGGGACTTATTGTTCCACAATCATCAAATGTTCCCTATAAGCTTAATGCCACCCCCAAGGTGGATATCGATGTATTATTGCCTAAGGGACCAGGAATCGCTTCCATCGAAGTGCATAATATATTTACTGACACCGGAAATAATGTTACAAATGATGTGATTATAAAAACAATTGACGTCGGTGGTGCGAATACTTCAGCAAATGTAACTAAATCCCTGTCCGTTGTTTACAATGACTTGATCGCAAACCTCCTTTTATTGAGTAAACCCCTTCCGTCCAAAGAGACTGACCTGGCCATCGGTGATTACTGGACTCTGAGCTATACAGCCGTAATGAATGATGGCAGGAAAATCGTTAACAATGGAACGACCAATATAGGAGTTGCTAATAAATATGCAGGTAATTATCAATGTACGGGTGTTTTTCACCACCCGACAGCAGGAGATAGGCCTATTAATGAAGAAAAATACCTTACCCCGATTGATGCATTTTCCTGCTACACAGGTTTGGGTGACCTGGGTTCATCGGGATATGATATTACAATAACAGTAAATAATGATAATAGTGTAACCGTTTCAGCGGGCCCTAACCATGTAACAGATGTTTTTATGACCCCGGGCGGAGAAAATTCCTATGATCCCCAGACAGGAATATTTATACTTCATTATTTTTATGTCGGATCAACCGGGAATCGTGTTATTGATGAAAAATATACACCCATACCCTAAGGATAAATAGCTCTTCTCGAAAAAGGCTGTCTTTATATTTTCACAGACAGCCTTTTTTATATGCACATCATCCATGCGAATTCAGAAATTGGACAAATTGCTGCAAATCAGAGGATTTTCGTAAATGTATATTCCGGTCTTTTAAATATTGACCGACACCATCTACCTTGGAAAACAAGGACATCAACTTCTTCTTTGATCCTGGCACAGGATAGGCTGTTTTATCTTCTGCGATCAAATAGGATTTTTGTAGGCTTATCTTGTCGTTCCTGTATCCCATATCTAGAGCTGTGACATAATTGCTTTTTATGATGATCGCTTGCGTATAAAGCAATAAGGAATATTTTCCCTGCAATAGAATTTCAAAAAAGCCTTCAGGATTCCGTTCCCCTGCTATTTTAAAAGTATCACAATTGATATAGACATGTTTAATTCCTGTTGTATCTATAACGGAAAACCCGTGAACATACCGACTGCTTATTAACTTTACCTGGTTTTGCAAACGGATTTCAAAGATTGCATTTAATAAGTCATACCTTATGTATAAGCCTTCTGCTTTACCTTTTTCCCCGAAATCGAGGGAAGACACAAGCCAATGGTCATATAGGTATGAGTTGCCTTCCAGCCTGCCAGGTGCTGCTGGGATCTGGGTTATGATTCCGTTATTCTGAGTATTAAAATCGATTCCTTTTCCATAGCTTCCCCCGAGAACTTCCTGGGCGAGTACCGGGTTTGAAAATAAATAGATAATTACAGCTATTAACCACGCAATCATTAATGGTTCCTGTTGATAATTCCCTTTTATATTATGGAAAAGGCAAGAGTTCGTTTTATTCATAAGAAGACCGTCTAAAAAATATTACCTGTTTTAAAAAATCTGAGTGCAATATTAAAATTATTTATTCATTTTTTTCAGTATATCAAATTTTCTTAAGGCTCATTATTAACTATTGAGTTAAAAATTATTAACTGATAAAATGAATAATTATATCAAACGTTTAGCAGGAAATCCCTTTTAAGTTAAAACTCTTATAATATTAAAATAATTGATTATTATTTTAATCAAACATATTATTTGAATATTCATATTATCAATAATTCTGCATAAATCTGAGGATAAACTTAATCTAACAGAATAGCACTTTTTAGGTGGAAAAATATTGAAAAATCATTTTTTTTAAGTTTAATTGCATACTTGTGGAAAAATGTACTTGAAATAAATAATGTATTTAACATTTTTTAACACATACATTTATTCGCAAAAAGTTCATCAAATTAATTAAAACATTATGAAGAGACCTTTACTATTGTGTGCTTCGTTATTGTTTTTTCTTGCGCAAATAGCATTTGCTCAGGAAAGAACGATTACAGGGACTGTTACTGCCGCGGATAATGGCAGTGCTGTACCGGGCGTGAATGTGGTCCTGAAGGGTACTACCGTAGGTACCGTAACGGACATTGACGGTAAATACAAATTACAGGTTCCTGCCAGCGGGGGGACACTTGTTTTTTCATTTATCGGTTTGGCCACCAAGGAAGCGGTTATTGGCGACCGGTCTGTCATTGACATGGTAATGACTGCCGAGATCACCGAGCTGAACGAAGTGGTTGTGACGGCTTTGGGTGTGGAAAGAACCAAAAATGAACTTCCCTATGCTGCACAGCAAATTCAGGGTAGTGCTGTATCCCAGACACAGGATTTTAACCTCATCTCAAATTTGTCAGGTAAACTGGCCGGGGTTGATGTAAAATCCAACAACGGAATGGGCGGATCCTCCAACATTGTGATCCGAGGTTATAAGTCCATTTATGGAAATAACCAGCCCTTGTTTGTTGTGGATGGTGTTCCAATAGCTAATACCAATACAAACACCTCCAATGAACAACAGGGTTTCAGAGGTTACGATTATGGAAACGGCGCAGCGGATATTAATCCCGACGACATTGCTTCTATCAACGTATTGAAAGGCGCTGCCGCTACTGCTCTTTACGGTTCCCGTGCTGCCAATGGTGTGATCATGATCACCACCAAGCGAGGAAGAGCAAAACAGGGCATCGGGTTGACCCTGAGCCTGGGTGGTACTTACGGATCCTACGATCCTTCTACCTTTGTTAAATACCAGAAGCAATATGGCGCAGGTTACGGCCAGTTTTATGAAGATCCTACAGGGTTCTTCCTTTGGAGAGATCCCAACCAGGGATGGGCTTATACCGGAAATGCTGCTAACAGCGTGCTGGTTACACCAATGAGCGAGGATGCTTCCTGGGGTGCAAAATTCGATCCCAGCCTGATGGTTTACCAATGGGATGCATTCGATCCTTCATCTCCTTATTATAACAAACCGAAACCCTGGGTAGCTGCTGCTCATGATAATTCCTATATTTTCCAGCATCCGCAATCCTACAATGCCAATATCCTGTTGAATTCAAAGACAGATAAAGGTTACTGGAAATTCGGATACACAAGGAACGAGGAAAGAGGTCTTATGCCTAACAGCCACATGACGAAGGATTATTTCAACTTCGGCGCTGCCTATGACCTTGCCAAGAACCTGACCCTGGAGTCAACGGTGAATTATACCAACGAAGCCGGGCATGGAAGGTACGGAATGGGTTATGACAACATCAACCTGATGACTACTTTCCGTCAATGGTGCGAAACCAATGTTGATATTCTCGAACAGAAGGACGCTTATTTCAGGCATCGCCAGAATATTACCTGGAACAATACCGACCCGACCTTACTGGGACCGATATTCTGGGATAACCCCTGGTACAACCTGTATGAAAACTATGAAACAGATAACAGGGACAGGGTGTTCGGAAATGCAACTTTGACCTATCGTCTAACAGACTGGATGAGTATTATGGCCAGGACTTCACTCGATTCTTATAATGGGATTGAAGAAGAAAGAACAGGTTTCCAGAGTGTGAACGTTTCCGGATACAGGAGATATAATTATGGAAGGAGCGAGAATAACTATGACCTGATGGCCAATATCTCCAAATCATTTACCAATTTCAGCATTACCGGCCTGTTGGGTGGTAACCTCCGCCAGGAGCACCAGACTTCCATCGACGCTTCAACAAACGGCGGGCTTATCATCCCGGGAATTTATGCCCTGTTCAATTCCAAGAACCCGATAGTTGCCCCCGCCGAATTTGACGGCAAACGGCATGTTGACGGATATTATGCAAGTGCAACCCTGGGATACAAGGAAATGGCCTTCGTCGACGGATCATTCAGGAGAGACTATTCTTCGACGCTTCCCAAGGGAAACAATGCTTATAATTACGGATCCATAAGCGGCAGCTTCGTATTTTCGAAACTCCTGCAGAATGTTACATGGCTGAATGTAGGCAAAGTCAGGCTGAACTACGCTGAGGTAGGTAACGATGCCCCGATCTTCAGTACCAGTGATGTGTATGATGCTATCACTCCGTTCAATGGTAACCCGATCTTCTCGGTACCCGGAACAAGGAATAATTCAAGCCTGAGGCCGGAACGTACAAAGAGCACCGAGGCTGGAATTGAAATGAGCTTCTTTGAGGACAGGTTGGGATTTGACGTTACCAATTATGATTCCAGGACGGTTGACCAGATCATCCCGATCCCCGTATCCAGGGCAACAGGTTACAGTTATGTATACCTCAATGCCGGTGAAGTTCAGAACAGGGGCTGGGAAGTTCAGCTTTACGGAACTCCTCTGAAACTGGGCGATTTTTCATGGGCTATCAATATCAACTGGACCAGGAACCGTAATAAAGTTCTTTCCCTGCCGGAAGGTGTTAACAACCTCCTCCTGGGTGGATTCCAGAATAATGTTTCTATTAATGCAACCCTCGGAGAACCCTACGGAACTATCCGTGGAAGTGACTTCAAATATGATAAGTACGGAAATCATATCATTGGCGCAAACGGACGTCCTGAATTCTCCGATAACGATAATGCTGTGATCGGAAACATCAACCCCAACTGGGTAGGTGGCATCAACAATACCTTCAAGTTCAAGGATATATCACTCAGCTTCCTGATCGATATCAGGCAGGGCGGCCAGTTGTATAACCTGGATATGGCTTACGGTCTTGCTACCGGTCTTTATCCTGAAACTGCCGGCAAGAATGACCTGGGTAATCCTGTCCGCAGCCCGATCGCTGACGGAGGAGGATATATTTATCCCGGCGTGAAGGAAGATGGCACCAAGAATGATAAAAGAGTTGAAACCTATAATTTCTTCGGAACATTCGGTTACTATTTCAATCCGGACAAGGCCTTTGTATACGATGCAAGCTACGTGAAGCTGCGTGAGGTGATCCTCACCTATGCTTTACCGAAGAGCCTGGTAAGCAAGATGGGCCCCATCCAGGGAATTGATTTCTCACTGACCGGCCGCAATCTCTGGATCATCCACAAGAATGATCCCTATGCCGATCCGGAAGATGCCGCCACCTCTGGTAACCTGGCTTCAGGATTCCAGGGAGGTAGCTACCCCAGTGTAAGGAATTATGGTTTTGATTTAAGAGTTAAATTCTAAACCACTGAATGAAAATGAAGAAATTAATAATAACAATACTCGGAATCGGGCTGCTTTTCTCCTGTAATAATATTACAGACCTGAATGTGAACCCGAAGTCAGCGTCAAAGGTACCCGGGGAAACTCTGTTCACGAGTGCCCAGAAAAACCTTACTGACTTCCTGGCAAATTCGAACCAGAACCGTAATATCTGGCGGTTGATTGACCAGTACTGGACAGAAACTACCTATGTGGATGAGGCCAACTATAACCTGGCCGGCCGTTCCATTCCGGATAATGAATGGGCTGTTCTGTATCGTGATGTTTTAAAGGACCTCGATGAGGCTACAACTCTTTTAAACGCCGATCAGACTGCTTCTGCCAAATATTCGGATAAGGATTTCAAGAATGTTTTGGGTTGCGTGGAAATCACCAAGGTTTATACCTGGTATATCCTCGTTTCCACTTTTGGTGATATTCCTTACACACAGGCTCTTGATGTAAAGAACCTTTCACCGGCATACGATGATGCCGCAACAGTATACAACGATCTGCTCACCCGCCTGGATGCCGCTTTAGGTTCAATGGATGCCTCCGGCTCAGGTATGGGCAGCGCTGACCTGCTTTACGGTGGAGATATCGGCCTGTGGATTAAATTCGGAAACTCGCTGAAACTGAAAATGGGAATGCAGCTAGCCGATGTGGATAATGCCAAGGCAAAATCCATTGTGGAAGCAGCAGCTCCCAATACGTTCTCATCCAATGCCGACAATGCAATGTTCGTATATGCCAGCGCTCCTCCCAATACGAACCCGATCTGGGTCGACCTGGTACAATCAAAGAGGAAGGACAATGTTGGAGCCGATACATTCGTTAATGCATTGATTGCACTCAATGATCCCCGATTGCCCGAGTTCTTCACGACCGACGCAAATGGAGCTTATTCCGGTGGACCTTACGGAACGGTTTGCTCATGGGCACAATATTCGAAACCTCCTGATAGAATCCTTCAACCGACCATGGAACAGTTCTGGATGGATTACGCAGAAGTTGAATTCCTGAAAGCTGAAGCTGTTGAAAGAGGTTTTAATGTGGGTGGAACTGCACAGGCTCATTATAATAATGCAATTACGGCCTCCATGCAATACTGGGGTGTTGATGCTGCATCTATTGCCACATACCTGGCTCAACCCAGTGTAAACTATGCAACCGCTACCGGTAACTACAAGCAAAAGATAGGAACCCAGGAATGGATTGCAATGTATAACAATGCGTGGGCTGAATGGACAGACTGGAGAAGACTTGATTTCCCTGTTCTTACTCCTCCTGCTCAGGCTGTATCACCTGTTCCGGTTCGTTATACTTACCCGACAACCGAAGCTAACCTTAACTCAAAAAATTATGATGCCGCCTCTGCCAAGATCGGCGGTGACAAGGTTACTGTTAAACTGTTCTGGGATAAGAATTAATTTTTGCCGGATAATATAATATGTTTAAAGAGGTCAGCCATTAGGCTGACCTCTTTTTTTTACACAATGATATAAATATTCACTCAATAAAAAAATGTATTTTCCCTCCCCGGGTGATAATAAAATCTGTTAATAAATGATTCTAATTTTAATTATGTCCATCAAGGAAGTAGTATTTTATTTTAGTTAAATTTTCAAA
>JBJKSY010000188.1:0-1737 GCA_046703645.1 Cyclobacteriaceae bacterium | reverse complement strand
AAGATTATTTACATCCATTTATATTCCCAATGACACGACACAGGACCACCCGATCCTGATGACAAGGACACCCTATTCATGTGCTCCCTATGGTAAAAATAACTTTCGTGCCTTCTGGAATTCCTATGAAATGGCTTACCTCAAAGAAAATTTCATTATGGTGATCCAGGATGTAAGAGGGCGTTGGATGAGCGAGGGGAAGTTTGAGGATGTAAGACCCTTTAATCCTGATAAAAAAGGGACCCAGACCGATGAATCCAGCGATACGTATGATGCCATCGACTGGCTGGTAAAAAATATACCCCATAATAACAGTAAGGTCGGTGTGTTCGGGATTTCATACCCGGGATTTTATTCCACGATGGCTGCGGCGAGCAACCATCCCGACCTGGTGGCCGTCAGTCCCCAGGCCCCTGTTACCAACTGGTTCATTGGCGACGATTTCCATCACAATGGCGCATTCTTTGAAATGGATGCCTTTGCCTTTTATATTGGCTGGGGATTCGGACGGCCTCATCCCCGGCCCACAATGACAGGCCCGGCGGAACCTTTTGACTATTTTTCTCATGACAATTATAAATTCTATCTGGAAACCGGGGCCCTGTCGAACCTGGCAAAATAAGCCGGTGACAGCATTAAATTCTGGAAAGACTTATATAATCATCCGAATTATGATTCCTGGTGGCAGGCGCGGGATGCCAGGAATGCCACCCATACCCTGAAACCGGCCATGCTATGGGTTGGTGGATTATTCGATGCGGAAGATTGCTGGGGGGCCTGGAATTCCTACCTGGCCGCCGAAAAAAATAACCCGGGCAAGGATTTTAATAAAATCGTGATGGGTCCCTGGTACCATGGCGAATGGGCCAGCAACGACGGAACACACCTGGGACATATTTACTTCGGATCCAATACGGCTACCTGGTACCAGCAGCATATTGAGATTCCTTTTTTCAATTATTACCTGCTTGGGAAGGGTGATATTTCAGGGATGCCTGAAGCAACTATTTTTATTTCAGGTTCCGATCAATGGCATCAGTTCAGTGAATGGCCGCCTAAAAACACCGAAGAGAAAGTTTTATACCTGGCTGACAAGGGTCAACTCTCTTGGGACAAGCCAACCTCTTCCGACAGCTTCAGTGAATATACCAGCGATCCCTCCAAACCTGTTCCCTATGAACAGTACGTCCATTTTAACCGTACCCGAACCTATATGGATGACGACCAGCGTTTTGCAGAACGGAGACCGGATGTCCTAAGCTTTAAAACAGGAGTGCTTGATAAAGATATCACGATAACCGGTAATGTTATCGCCGACCTGCTTACAAGTATATCAACTACCGATGCAGATTTTGTAGTCAAGCTGATCGATGTATTCCCGGATACGCTTTCTTACAATAATGTGGACATATATGCTGAAAAAGACCCTGATCTGATATACCCAATGGGTGGATATGAAATGCTGGTGCATGCCGAGGTATTCCGGGGAAGGTACCGGAACAGTTACGAAAACCCGCAGCCGTTTACCCCCGGTAAAATTGAGAGAGTGAAATTCAACGTAGCGAATGTTGCACATACCTTCAAAAGAGGACACAGGATCATGGTACAGATACAAAGTACCTGGTTCCCATTGGTCGACCGGAATCCCCAGCAATTCATTGATATCTATACCTGTCATGACAGCGATTTCAAAAAAGCGGACATCAGGATCTATCATGACAGTAAGGATGCAAGCAG
>JBJKSY010000187.1:0-2798 GCA_046703645.1 Cyclobacteriaceae bacterium | reverse complement strand
AGTGAGGTCCATGACATTTCGAACATAAATTGCATAAAGACCTGCCCGGTCGCCCCACCCATGACTTTTCTTACGCCAATTTCCTTACTTCGCCTCCCCATTAAAGCCATGGTGGTATTCGCAAGGTTAAAACAGGCTATCAGAAAAATGAGAATGGCCATAAAGGCAAATACAGACAAAACATTATTGCCGATACGCAGATTACCATTGGTTCCGTTCGTGACATTGACATTTAAAATTTCAGCATCTTTAAATCCGATCAGTTGGAACTGCCCTACCTTCCATTCTTCCCTGGCATTATTTTGTTCCACGATATAACGATTAAGTTGTTTGCCGACATTTGCCTTATTATCCGCGTTCGTAAGTTTCAGGAATGTGCTGGGTTGCTGCCAGGCAGTCCAGTCATCGGGTTTGATTTCCTGCCCGGTAAGAAAATTGTCAAAATTGGTCAGCGCGGAAAACTGGAAAGTTGAATTCAGCGGGATCCGGTCAAAAACGCCGGCAACTGTAAGGTCCATTGAGCGCTGGGATGAAAAATGAAGCGTCACTGTTTTACCGATAGGATCCGAATCTCCGAAATATTTTTTAGCAAGCTCCCGGGTAAGAAAGATCCTGCTTTTGTCTTTTATTTCTGACTGCGATCCTGACCTGAGATGAATATTGAATAAATCAAAAAAATCACTGTCGACATAACCGATTCCTTCGTAGAAAAGCTGATCATTATAGCTGAAATTTTCTCCTGATACCATAAACCTTGTTTGTGCTTCCACCCCGGCGACTTCCTGCGCTACCCTTGGGCCCATGGGCAAAGGAGCCAGATCGTACCTCGATATTCCCTTGGCGGCATTTTGCTTTAGCTCATGTATCCGGAAAACATTCCCGGTGTTTTTGTAATAAGAATCAAATTCCCAGTTGTAGGCATATAAGAGATAGATGGTCATGCAAAAGGCCATGGAAATACCCAGGCCTATAACATTAATGATAAGATATACCTTGTTTTTCCAGGAATTGCGGATCGCAATCTTGATGTAATTTTTCCACATGACGAAAAAATGTTGTTGTACGTTGTATATAATTTCAACGTAACAGTTTTATCATGGGTTTCGGAAGAGGTCTGATTTATAACTATCTCCGGATCAATAACCTCGTCATATAGAACCCTTTATCGGATAGCAGCCTGAAAAAATTCCGAGACTTTTATTCTAATGAAAATAGAATACCCAATATTCTCCTAAGAGCTGAAAGTCAATAATTACCGGATCGCCGGTTCATTCTTATCCTTCAGGAAAGGGTAATCCGTATAGCCTTTTTCTCCGCCATCGTAGAATGTGGTCCGGTCCGGTGAATTTAACGCTGCATTCAATGCCAGCCGCCTGGGTAGATCAGGATTGGAAATGAACTTCACGCCGAATGAAATTATATCCGCCTGACCGTTCGATAGATCCGTTTCTGCACTGTCATGGTCATAACCTCCTTCGGCTATGATCGTTCCGTTATTACCTGAACTGTAAGTGCCAAGTATATCCTTCGGAAGATCCGGAAAACTTTCCATCGGACCTGCCGCCCTGGAAAGATGCAGAAAGGCCAGGGGCCGGTCATTGAGCTTTTGAATGAGACAGTTGTACAGCTTTACAGGGTCGCTGTCACTGATTCCATTGTTGTGGTTGGAAGGTGACAATTTTAAACCTACCCTGCCTTTTCCCCATACTTTTATCATTTCATCCAGAACTTCCAGCACAAACCGGATCCTTCCTTCCGGCGTACCTCCATATTCATCCGTTCTCAGATTTACCCCGTCAACAAGGAATTGGTTTGGGAGATATCCGTTGGCTCCATGCAGTTCCACTCCGTCAAAACCCGCTTTTTTTGCATTCTCAGCGGCATTCCGGAAATCCTGTATCACCTGTTTTACTTCCTGCGTGCTTAATGCCCTGGGTACTTCATATTCCAGGGCCGGTCCCGAAGTAAAATGCCTCTGCCCGGGGATCCTGACGGCTGAGGGCGCCACCGGAAGCTCGCCATCCCTGATGATGGAATGACTGACCCTCCCGGTATGCCATAACTGGGCGAAGATCAGTCCACCCTGTTCATGAACCGACCGGGTGACTTTTAACCATGAATCCACCTGTTCATCCGTATATAACCCGGGGGTGTTCGGAACTCCCATCGCCTGCCTGGATATATTAATGGCCTCGGAAATAATCAATCCTGCAGATGCCCTCTGTAAATAGTAAGTTGACATTAATTCGGTTGCATTGCCGTTTCCATCGGCCCTCCTCCGGGTCATAGGAGCCATGGCTATCCTGTTCTTCTGGATAAGATCCCCCAGCTTATATTCTTCAAATAGCTTCATTTCATCAAGGTTAATCAGATGTATAAACGTCGATCCTCAAAAATAGTTTTCCCTACAACTAATTTTTTAAAAAAATTTAGCTCCCCCTGAGCTTGTCAAGAAGGGCGTTCAGGTGGAAAGCTTCCGATTCGGAAAGATTGATGAAATCATGCGATGAATTCTTAAGGTCTTTATCGATCACCCGGAGAAGGTCAAGTCCCTTGTCGGATATCGAGATCATATATTCCCTGCGATCCTCTTTTGAAACCTGGACATTCACCAGCTTTTTCTCTTTCAATTTTCCTATTATCCTGGTCAGGTTTGAGCTTTTATTTATCATCCGGCATAAAATTTCCTTCTGACAGACGGGGTTCTTCTTTTGCCCCCTGAGGATTCTCAAAACATTATATTGCTCATGATATAACCCGTATTTTCTAAGATCAGCAGAGATCCTGTTATATAACCA
>JBJKSY010000186.1:0-10294 GCA_046703645.1 Cyclobacteriaceae bacterium | reverse complement strand
ATACAACCGTTGCAAACATTCCTACCTTTATTTCATCAGATTTGTTCGGGATTATGATCCTTACCTTAACCATTCGGGTCACCCGGTCTACCTCTTCGCCAATGCCGTCAACTTTTGCAGAGAAATTTCGTTCACCGAAAGCAGTAAAATTGAGTGTGCACGGCAAGCCGACCTTAATATGAACAATCTGGGCTTCGGGAATTTCACTGATGAGATAAGCATACCCTGCAACAGGGTTTTTAAGACTACCGGGGTCAAGACCGGCAAGTTTGATCTTGGCTTCGTGTTCAGCAATTGCCGCAATTTCATCGGCAAGATTGGTCTCGGCTTCCTGGACCTCCTTGGCCGTGGAAGCTCCATGTTGTGAAAGGTCTCTTACCCTGTCCAGTGTAACCTGCGCCTGTTTGATATTGATCAGGTGCTGCAGGAACTGGGTATAGGTGGCGTTCAGGTCCGGATCATCAAATAACACGGTGTTGTGGTTATCCTGTACATCGGACTTAATAATATCCAACTGTACGTTTGCGGGTGCCGTATACTGGGCGGCAACATTTTCCAAAACAACCTTTTCCGTAGAAAAATAATTCAGCGAAACATCCCCCTGACTGAAAATCAGACTGTCCCCCGCCGTTTTTACTGCCCCGGCCGTTTCCGGATCTTTTTTCCTGTTTTCCTGGTGTGAACTACAGGAACCAAGAAAGATTAATAAGATAATTAATACTTGAAAATTATTTTTCATAATTTATTCTTCAGCTATCTGGTTAATAAGACCTGTTGAAAATAAAAGCTGGATATAACTTCGCCTGAATTCCAGTAAAGCATTATAATACTGTTGCTGGGTATCAAGCCAGGAACGCTGGGCCTCAAGAAAGTCAATGATCGTTGTACCTCCCTTTAGGTAAGCATACTGAATATTCTTAAGAATATTCTCGGCAGTTACCAGGTTCTTTTCGTATTGAGAAATATTTTGTTTTTCTACCGTATAGGTATGATAGGAGGTTGATACTTCGGTTTGTATCTGTTTCTGAATTGCATCGTATGCCTGTTCATTCTGCAATTTAAGAACCTCGGATTTTTGTCTTTCTCCCTGGTTCCGGTCGAAAATGGGTATTGCGATGGTTCCATAGAATCCGAAATAATGAACCATATTCTGTGGGTTCCAGATCAGGCCCAGTTCGGGAACGGGATAAGAAAGTTCCTTTTGTAACCGTATATTCGATTCACTTGCATCAATGGAATTTTTTGCCGCCATAAGGTCGCTTCTGGAAGTCAGACCCATTTGAATAAGGCTGTCTCCCTCTGAATTAATGGAATTAAATGTTTCATCATTCAGATCGATCATAAGGCTGTCATTAATGCCGGTAAGATATTTCAGGTTCTGCAATTCATTGTTATAGGATTGCTGACTTGTAATGATCGATCTTTCGTATTGCTCCTGTAACAAGCGTGCCCGCATCAGGTCAGTACTTGTTATTTCCTGGTCCTTGTACCTAACTTCATTGATATTAACAAGGCTATCGATCGTTGCTTTAGCCCGGTGAAGAAGATCAAGGTTGATCTTGGCTTCCCACACATTCAGCCATTGATTGGCTACCTGGTAATATACCTGCCTTGCTGTCTCCTGGTAATTATACTGTGACTGAGCGAGCATTTTATTTGAAAAATCGATCCGGGTATTTCTTATTCCCTGCCATACTACAGGCTTGGTCAACTGGTACCAAGTCTGAGAATTAATTGGGCTGAATGGAGAATGATCAGAGGAGGCAACTCCCGGGTTTGTGGTGCCCAGAAGTTGTGTATTTAATGCCGGGTTAGGCCGTAGCCTGGAAGTAATTACATCCGCCCTGGAAATATCCATGTCATATGAAGCGGTTTTCAGATCGGGATTCTGTTTTTTCGCCAGTATCAAGGCTTGTTTCAGGGTAACTGTTGTTTGTGACCAGGCAATATTGCCCGTAATCAGGAAAACAAGTATCAGCGCACCTGCTCTTAGGTATTTAGGCATGTTGCTTGGTTATCAGATAAAAAGGATAGCCAGTTGGATTTCTCTGGATTCCCTGGTGATTGATAATTCGGGTAATGCGGATCTCAATTCAAGTGAATTAAATTAAGCATAATAACGCAGGGTGCAATATAAAAGTTTTGCACTTATAATTAAATATTTTTTTACCGATTAAATGCCCCTATCCGACTTAATTCCCACTCCCGGAGAATATAATCCATGGGAAAAGAATGAAATTATAATTTAATATTTCCTGGTATACAAAGATAACATATTCAATTACGCAGAGTTATTATATTATATCTTTGAAGATAAGGTGTAAAAGGGAACAAGATGAAGAAGATATCCATATTAATCCTTATCCTGGGTTTTACTATAAACAGTTATGCCCAACAGGGAATAAAAATTGCCCAGCTTAAATATGATGGTGGCGGCGACTGGTATGCCAATAAGACTGGTTTGCCCAACCTGATCAGCTTCTGCAATAAAAATCTTGATATGGATATTGCAAATCCTGAAGATGTTGTGGATGTCGGCAGCCCCGATCTTTTCCTTTATCCGTATGTTTACATGACCGGTCACGGGAATGTAGTATTTAGCCCCCAGCAGGCTGCCAATCTCAGAAATTACCTTATAGGAGGCGGGTTTCTCCATATTGACGATAATTTCGGGCTGGATCCATATATCCGGCCGGAATTGAAAAAAGTATTTCCTGAACTTGATCTGGTTGAGCTGCCCTTCACCCATCCCATTTACCATGAAAAATACGATCTGGATAAAGGATTGCCAAAAGTGCATGAACATGACGGTAAGAGAGCACAGGGTCTTGCCCTTATCTATAAGGGCCGTGTCGTGGTTTTTTATTCCTATGACTGTGACCTGGGGAATGGCTGGGAAGACCAGGTGATTTATAATGATCCGGACTCCCTCCGTCAACTGGCGCTTAAAGCCGGAGCCAATATTATGACCTATGCATTCACACATCCGTAGTTATTTGGTTATTTGGTTATTTGGTGATTTGGTGATTTGGTGATTTGGTGATTTTTAGAAATAAAATGGGTATTAAAATTCAAAAAACAATTTTATATAAATAATTCATAATCAGCTATTTATAATTTATCCTTAAAAATAACTAAAAATTTAGTTTGAAAACTAAAACTTTAGTTATAATTTTCCCGTGAAATAGAATGAGATGAAACTGAAAGAACTGACCAAAGCGGAAGAACAGGTAATGCAGGTACTCTGGCAATTGGGAAAGGGATTTGTCAAGGACGTCATTGAACAACTTCCCGAGCCCAAGCCTGCATATAACACGGTATCTACCATCATCCGTATCCTGGAAAAGAAAGGGATGGTGGATCACAAATCCTATGGTAAGACTCATGAATATTATCCGGTTGTGGATAAGAATTCCTATCGCAAGTTTTACCTGGAGAATCTGACGAACAACTATTTCGGCGGATCCTTCGGGAATCTGGTATCGTTCTTTGCCAGGGAAAAAGATATCAGCATCGGTGAAATAGAAGAGATTTTCAAATGGGTTGAAAAAGACCTGAATCAGAATGATCATGATTAATTTATTGAATTATTTCCTTGAAACCATAGTGGCTTCCGGGATATTCTACATGTTTTTCATTGTCATTTTTGAAAGGAAGAACTTTTTCCGTTTCAACAGGTTCTATATTATTTCAACCGCTTTTCTTTCAGTCATATTCCCGTTAATTAAAATTAATCTGCCCGGATATTTCATGCCGGTATCCGGGCTGAATTCCGGTATCATGAAACTCAGCGAGGTGGTAATCAACGGTAAGAACAACACCTTATCGACCGCCGCGGGTATATCATGGCAGGAATGGATTCTCGTATTATATTTAGCCGGCATGATCCTTACCGCGGTATTCTTTTTCTTTAAACTTTACAACCTGTTACGTTTTATACGGTCATCCCGGATCGAATCCAGCGGCCCGTATAAAATCCTTTCGGGTGACGGGGAAATTCCTTCATTTTCATTCTTTCATTTTATTTTCATTGGCAGCAGAAGCCTGGAAAAACAGGACCTGGAAAAGATCAAGGATCATGAAAAAGCGCATGTCGACCAGAAACATTCATGGGACTCAATATATTTTGAGATCCTGGGAATCCTGTTCTGGTTCAATCCATTTATCTGGCTTTACCGGAAAAGGATCATCGATGTGCATGAATATCTTGCCGATGAAGCCGTGATCCGGCGAAATGGCGAAGAGGGTTACAGTCAACTGATCATCAGGCATATCCTCGGTTATTCCACCTTACAGCCTGCCAGCCAGTTTAAAAATTCATCAACCTTAAAAAGAATTAAAAAAATGAAAGCGTATAATAAAAAATCCGGCAAACTGACCCTGGCGCTTTTCCTGCCCGCGGTCCTGCTGGTCTTCTTCATCATTTCCTGTAAGGACAGCAGTCAATCTCTGAAGGCCCCGGGACAGATTGAATCCGGGCAGCTAGCTTCAGGGCAGAATGAACAACCCGTTACAGTACCTTTTGATACCACTGCCAACAAAGTATTTACCCAGGCTGATAAATATCCGACACCTGAAGGAAGCATGACGGATTATTATAGATTTATTGCAGAGAATCTTAAATATCCGGATCAGGCAAAACAGGATGGAAAAGAGGGCAAGGTTTTTATACAATTTATTGTAGACAAGGATGGAAATTTCAGGAATGTTAAAGTATTAAAGGGTTTTGATCCCGAATGCGATCAGGAAGCTGTCAGGGTCATAAGCATGTCAAAAGCCTGGAAGCCCGGGATGAAAGACGGGAAGCCTGTTGCAGTTCAGATGGTTATGCCCATTTTCTTTAAACTTGGCGATAAGGTTAAATAAATCAAAGCCCCGGAATTTCCGGGGTTTTTTTTATGATCTTTCATTCAGAATTTGCTCCAGCTCAGCCCTTGACTGAGGAACAGGATTATTTTTGCAGGAGGTATTTTCCGCAATAGCGGGAATATCTTTTACATCAAATCCCTGAACTGTTAATTTCGGGATCTTCAGCTTATCCGTTAACCGGTGTAATTCCATGATAAGGTGATCAAGGTAAAAATCATCCTGTCTGTCGGCACTTCCATGAAATATTTTTCCCACGGAAGAGTATTTTTTCAGGGCTTCGGGATTTGACCCGGTTGCTTTTAATTTCTGAATAGTTTTTTCCGTTACTGCCGCAAGCAATGTACCGCAAATCACTCCATGCGGAATGTCAAACCTGCCTCCTACTGACGAGGCAAATCCATGAACCGTGCCCAGTCCTGCATTGGCCAGGGTAATCCCTGAAATTAATGCAGCGTATGCCATTCCCGTTCTGGCTTCGATATCCATCCCGTTCAGGTAAGCCTTTTCCAGGCAACGGATGGCATGATGCAATCCTGAAAAAGCCAGTGAATCAGTTACCGGGTTAGCCCTGGTTGAAACATAACTTTCAAGCAACTGGGTCAGGGCATCCATGCCTGAAGAAGCAGTTACTGAGGCAGGGCACGTTAAAACAAGTTCCGGATCCACCAGTGCAATGTCAGGGACGAAATTATTATGCCGCAAGGATCTTTTATAACCTTCCATTCCAATCTCGGAGATCACGGCATTCTTGGTGGCCTCACTCCCGGTTCCCGAAGTGGTCGGGATTGCGATTAAGGGAATATGTGTGCCCGGATGTTTTCGTATTTCAGGAAATCCTTCGAGGAATTCTTTAACGCTCCCTTCAACCGTCAGCATGGCGGAAACTGCTTTTGCGGTATCCATCACACTGCCTCCCCCTGCCCCTATTACCCAGCCGGGCAGATCATTTTTATTCCTGCCGGTGATCTCATCAACAAGTGCGGGGGTCGGCTCACGGTCGGCGGTTTCTGTGCTTACATAATAACCCGTTGATTTAAGTTCTTCCAGGACCTCCAGGAATCCTGCATTATTTTTTAATGAGGACTTTCCCCATATGACAAGAATGTTTTTTTTCTTTTCCTTCTGAAGAAGGAACGGAAGTTTTTTGATTTTACCCGTGCCGAAAACCAGGTCAGGGAAACCGGAAAAATTAAACTCGGTCACCATAAATCTTTTTCTGCGGGCGCCAGAATATTATGTTTAATGCCTTCCCTGGGTTTAGCCATCCAGCCGGAGACAGTTTCCTTCCATTTCCTGTAATGAGGAGTTTCTTTATGAGCCTTTGCTGCCTCCTCTGATTCGTAGGCTTCATAATAAACAAATTTTGCCGGATCGGAGGCATCCTGCAGAATATCAAACCGTAAATTCCCTTCTTCCCAAATGGAATGCTGGTGATTTTCCAGCGATGCATTTATGAATTCCTGTAAATGTTCCGGTTTAATCCAGATATGAACAAATGTTACAATCATGGCATTGGATTTTTATTTGAGAATTAAATTACAGAAAACCCGGGAAATTTGTCAGCTTCAGGTGAACCGGCTATAATGCTTTTTTGATAAATTAACGAAATCAGATTCCCTGGTCCGGGGAATTGCCGGAAAGATATTCAAATTTTTTGCTGATGAGTTCCGCCTGATTTTCAAAATATTTCTGAACGGAAATCAATTTTTCAGATAACTTCTCATTCATCAGGTTTCCCAGACTTCCTTCATGGGTATATTCAGGGTGTTCCGGAATTTTAAAATTACCCGCGGCTATTTGTTCCCCCACTTTCTTATAAGCTTCCCGGAAAGGCATTCCTTCCCTTACAAATTGATTGATGAGCTCTACGCTGTAAAGGTATTTATATCTATCCCTTTGTTTTAATTCAGCATTCACTCTCACGTGCTCCAGCATATAATGCATCATTTCATAGCAAAGGGCAAGCGTCTGCAATGCCCAGATCATTCTTCCTTTCATTAGCTGATAATCCCTGTGATAACCTGAAGGAAGATTTGTAGTAATAAGCATCATTTCCTGAGGTAAGGCCTTCAACTGGTTGCATTTGCCGCGTATCAGTTCAAATACATCGGGGTTCTTTTTATGAGGCATGATACTGGAACCGGTTGTCAGTTCATCGGGGAAGCTGAAAAACCCGAAATCCTGTCCCATGTAAAGGCAGATCTCACCCGCCATACGGCCTAAAGAATCGGCCATCTGTGCGATTACAGATGAAATAATCCTTTCCGTTTTTCCCCTTCCCATCTGGGCATATATTGAATTTACATTCAAAGATTCAAAACCCAGGAGGTCTGTTGTAAATTGCCGGTTGAGGGGAAAAGATGAGCCATAGCCGGCGGCAGATCCCAGCGGGTTCCGGTTCAAAAGACTGAATATTGATTTTAGCAGCTCAAGGTCTTCGATCATGCTTTCGGCATAAGCGCCGAACCACATTCCAAATGAAGATGGCATCGCCGCCTGGAAATGAGTATACCCGGGCATAAATATGCCCCTGTTTTCTTCACTAAGTGAAAGTAACAATCTTATAAGTTTACCGGTGGTTCCGGACATGTCTATTGTCCGGTCCCTTAAAAAGAGACGGATATCCAGCAGGACCTGATCATTCCTGCTTCTGCCTGTGTGAAGTTTTTTTCCCGTGTCGCCTTTTTTGGCTGTAAGCATGAACTCAACCTGTGAATGTATGTCTTCAATGTCTTTTCCGATTTCAAATCGGCTGTTACTGACAAGATCCAATATTTCCTTAAGTCCGTTATTAATTTGTTGCCATTCAGGTTCGGTTATAAGCTTAACTTCCTTCAGCATACGGGCATGCGCCATCGAACCCAGGACATCATACGGTGCGAGGAACAAATCCCATCTTTTATCTTCATCAACCGTAAATTTTTCAATATTGCTGTCTGTGTCGAAATTCTTTTGCCAAAGTTTCATTGCTGGCAGGGTTTAGTTTAACAGTTGAGTCAGAAGTTCAATATAGACTTTCATTCCGTATTTCAGTTCATCGAGGCTGATATATTCATCCGCTTTATGAGAACGCAGCGGATCACCGGGACCGATCTTAACGGTTGGAAATGACATCAGGGCCTGGTCGGAAAGCGCATCGGAACCAAAGGTTACAATACCCAGTTTCCCGGCGATATGCAGAATGAAATGATTATCGGGAATACCGGAAGGGCGTAATAGCAGAGACCGTGGTTTAAGATCGCAGGTTACATGAGATTTTATTATTTCCAGGATCTCTTCATGTGTATATGCATCGGTACTTCTCAGGTCAACGGTGAAGTTGCACCGATCCGGCACCTGGTTATGCTGTATGCCCGCTGAAATCATCGTTACCGACATTTTTACAGGGCCGAGCACCGGTGAAATTTTCGGAAATTGGTAATTCCCGAACCATTCAATATCGGGGATAGCCTTATATATGGCATTCTCTCCTTCATCCCTCGCTGCATGTCCTGCTTTCCCGGATGAAATACAATCGATTACCATCAGTCCTTTCTCGGCAATTGCCATTTTCATCGCTGTCGGTTCTCCGACAATCCCAAATTGAACAGAGGGTAATTCTTTCAATACCAGGCTGACACCGTTTACACCTGAAATTTCTTCTTCGGCTGAAAGAACAAGGATAATATTTTTCTTCAGGGATTTGTTTTCATAAAATTCCAGGAATGCCGCGATCAGGGAAACCACAGAGGCCCCGGCATCATTACTTCCCAGTCCATATAATCTTCCATTTTCAATACCCGCATCAAAGGGATCCCTTTTCCAGGAATTTACCGGTTTCACCGTATCATGATGAGAATTCAGGAGAATGGTTTCCAGCGACGGATCAAAGTTGCGGTTCCTTACCAGGATATTATGATGATAACGTTCGACAGGAATGGAATTTTTCTGAAAATATTCTTCCAGTAGGTCCGCTGTTTTTTCTTCAGATCCACTGAAAGAAGGTGCCTTAATTAATTCTTTTAACAGGCTGACCAAATGATCGAACTCAGTTTTCAAATTCCGGTAGTTTCAGACAATTCGAATTTCACTAACTTCCGGTTTTTCCGGATAAGCATTAATTAATAATTAAATCAAAGACTGATTATTGTTCCGGAGTTACCGTTCCCGGAAATGTAATCTTCAATATTCGTTGCCCCGATAAGGATCACCCTTGAGACATTTCTGTTCAATGCATCAAAGGCATTATCAATTTTGGGGATCATTCCTTTGGAAATCAAGCCTTTTTCCTTCAGAGCCGGGAAATCACGTATGTGTAATTCATGGATCACTGAATTCAGATCATCAATATCACCCAATACTCCCGGCAAATCGAAACAATATACAAGGTCCGTTTCAAATAAGGCCGCAACAGAGATCGCAATTTCAGCGGCAACCGTATCTGCATTCGTATTTAACATATTGCCCTTTTTATCATGGGTCAAGGAGGCAATAACCGGAACCATATCCATTTCTAGTAAATTGGCCAAAAGCCTGCTGTTAACTTCCCTTACATCCCCTACCCAGCCGTAATCTATTCCCTGGCGCAAAGGACGTTTAACAGCGCGGATCAGGTTACCGTCAGCTCCCGTCATTCCGATTGCATTACATTGAAAGGATTGTAATAGTGCTACAATATTTTTATTTAACAGTCCGCCCAATACCATCTCGGCAACTTCAAGAGAACCGGAATCGGTTATCCTGCGTCCTTCCACCATAGTTACTTTAATACCCAGGCGATGCGATAAACCGTCTATCTGCTTGCCGCCTCCGTGAACAAGAATTTTCTTACCCCTGAATTCCGAAAAAGCAGAGAGGAATTGATTTAAACCATTTCCATCGTCAATGACTTTCCCTCCAATCTTGAATACAGAAAGTTTTTCCATCAGAAATTGTCGGTAAGCAATTGTTTCAATACGGCCTGTGCGGCAAAGATCCGGTTTTCAGCTTCTTCAATCACAAGGGACTGAGGGCTGTCAAGCACATCATCGGCGATAACCATATTCCGGCGAACCGGCAGGCAATGCAGCACCCTGGCCTGATTTGAATTCCTTAGCTTTGAAAGGGTCAGAGTCCAGTTCCTGTCTTTGTTCAAAATTTTGCCGTATTCCTTATAAGAAGACCAGTTTTTCACATAAACAAAATCGGCGCCTTCAAGCGCTTTGTCCTGGTCATATTCGACCCGTACATTTTTTGAGAAGGTTTCTGCAAGGTCATAGCCTTCCGGGTGGGTGATCACAAACTCATAATCCATTTTTTGTGCCCATTCGCTGAACGAATTGGGAACGGATTGCGGAAGTGCTTTCGGATGCGGAGCCCAGGTCATTACAACTTTAGGCCGTTCCGATTGAGCATTCCTGTTATCTTCAATGGTCATGATATCGGCAAAGGACTGGAGGGGATGACG
>JBJKSY010000185.1:0-3873 GCA_046703645.1 Cyclobacteriaceae bacterium | reverse complement strand
TAAATTCAATATTGAATTTTCCATTGATCACCGAAGCATCTCCCCTGAACAGCACATTGTCACGGGAAGTAAAATTCATTACCGGGTCCTGGGCTCCCAAAGTCTGATGCAGAACAGGTTTGTCGGTCACTGTTACCGTTACCTTGCCGTTAAAATTATTTACAGGGTATCCCTGAGGATCGCTGATAAACCCGGCCATCCTTGATAACTTCAATGCTTTAAGAGTATCCTGTGGGTCCTGCCCCGTCGAATCATCGATACTTGAAATTTCTGCATGGTAATCCGGCATAGCCAGTTTCATGGAAGGGTCACCCAGCAGGCTGAAGTTCCTGTTAACAGGTCCGTTCAGGCTGCTGTTCTTTGTACGCCTGAATATTTCACCGAGGGTGAGATAATTTCCGTTTTCCCTGGTGAATACATTTTCATAAAAAGCCTTGTTCAGAATATAGTTTGTAGAAGAAAATACAGGTCTCGAAGTTGTGACCAGTCCTATAGCGCCTCCCCTGTCGTTGAACAATGCATATTCAGCACCGGAAATTGATTGCGGATTATCATGTCGGCCGAATTCGCAGGTAGCCGTAACAAATAAGGGCATTGCATAACGGTTATTCAGTGCCGTAATCAGGTTAAGATCCATGACATCCTCGGAAGCCCATTGGGATTCATTTCCATGACCGGTATAATTCATGATCAGCAGTCCTTTATTCAATGCATCGTTCACCGCCTGTTTTGCCTGTGGTGAAGTTTCGGTTCCGGGGGTGAGTAACTGGGGGTAAGCATCGACGTAAATTTTTTTAACTGAAAAGTCGGTATAGGTTGAATCAACATAGGTGGCTAGCATATCAGCATCTTTTTCATGAATTGTACCATCCACCCCATCGCCATCGTCGGCCACAAAACATATTCTTCCACGCCATCCCCCGAACCTGCTCTTCCCGGTTTCATAACGCACGAGTTTATCCACGATGGCGGTTGCATCGGATATCGTTCTGGCCGGAATACGGCCGATAGCAACATCCATGGAATAATCACCGGTATCGGATTCATCCCAATACCCTTCATTATTCTGAAGGAATGAATAATAGTCATCGGATGCATAGCTGAAAATAGGGTGTAGCGAATTCCTCGATTCGTACACCGGAACAAAATCCGTATTATCCGGGATCACATTCTTGTAATCATAGGATCCCTTCCCGAAAAGGAGGACATATTTTAATGTTGATTTCCCTCCCTTTTCATAGAGGAATTTTATAAAATCCCGGATGGCCGTTACATCCTGTGATCCGGATGAAAATTCGTTATAGATCTGTGTTGTGGTGACCACCTTTGCTGGTATCCCGTTGACTGAATTTCTCAGCCCTGCCAGACGTTCAGCCTGGGAATAAAAGGGGGGATAGGTTATTATAAGGAATTCCGGTACAGACATGCCGTGCAGGTTCTGGTTACTGACAGGCCGGGAAGTGAGAGGGGGAACTGCATCTGCATCCTTGAAAACAATGAAGGTCTTAAGTGAAGTGGTCAATATGCCATATCGGAAGGTGCCATTATTTAACTGTCCACGGATTTCTGCCGGCTGCAAAGGATCTGAAATATCCCATACCCTTAAATTGCCGTCGGCATTCTTTATAAAAAAATTTCCATCCGGTCCCGACATGCTTTGCCAGGAACGCATAAGGAAATTCTTACCGTTATAGGCCAGGTCGCGAACAGTATGAATTATAAAATAATTCAGATAACCGATTCCCTGGCCTGAAGATTTATTATAGCGGATTGTCAATGTAAGATTATCAGGGTTTGAAATGGTGCCTGTATTTACCGAAAAATCATCGGTACGGTCCGATCCTTTGATGCCGTAGGTAGCATCCGGAATGATGCTTACAGGCTGATTCCCGATAAGAGTTCCGTTAGCCAGAATATCAAATGATGAAGGAGCGAAAGATTGCGCCATAACCGAAGAGATAACTTCAAGGCCGGATCCGGGAACGATACCCGGAAGAGAATATGTGAAATTGTAGCTTGTCTGGAAATCGAATTTTTCTCCATACCATTCCCTGCCCGACTGAAGAATGTTAGTGGTATTGATTTCATGAAATGTGAGGTCATCAAAAGATTTAATTTCAGGGAGATTTCCGGATACGTTATCTTCCGGGGTTACACGCAATCCCGGTTGTCCGCCCCATGTGAGAAAGTAGTAGGTAGTATCGGAATAAATATTATATTGATATTCTACCACAGGCTTCCCGGCTGAATCCGCCAGGTCAAGCTGGTCCGGCGATTGTCCGTAAAATAATACATAATCGGAAGGATCGAGGTGGCCGTCATTTTCTCCCTTAACAAAAATCCGGTTCTCTTCCAGGTCACTGATCCGGCTTTTTGAATTTTCCTGCGGCAGCATATGGCCCCCGTTCCCGTATATTTTAATGGTTCTAGGATCCATGGACGCCGGATCAAAACCTGACTTGATTAAAAAATCATAATTCAGCCGGTAAACCTGGTTGTCAGTAATTCCCATTTTTAACCAGTATCCTTTAGACAGCACCGAACCGGAATTGGAATTTTTATGTAGCTCCGTCATGGCCGCCGCATGAATCCAGTCGCCCGGTAAAAAAAAGCCTGCGAGGCCTAAAAAGATAACAATATGGGAAAACGATATTTTCAAACTTATTGCCAGCCTGGACTAAATAACGAATTTATAAATTCTTTATTGGACAATATTTAAACCGATAATGACACGTCGCAACAGAATGAAGATTAAGTTTTTCACCCTGCCGTCCTCAACCTGTTTTTACGGAAGTAATTTTCTGTAACCGAAATTACAATATAGAGTATGAGTGCCGGTGTAATCCCCGGCCAGCCAAAAAAGACAAGTGAAAGAATTCCTTCCGTTACCAGGATGAACCTGAATAAATTTTCCCGGAACCTGATATTGCGGAATTTCAATGAAAAAAAATGAACAGGCGCCACCATTAAAAGTGAACTTGCAATTACAATAAAGATTATAATTGCCGGCGTGGTCCATGCCTGAAAAAACCGGCTGGAGCCAAGCAACGGGATCCCGCCCAGCAGGAATGCATTTGCCGGTGTCGGCAATCCTATGAAATCTTCCTTTTGATTTTCATCGATATTAAATTTTGCAAGACGGAGTGCGGAAAAAACCGGAACCAGCAAGGCTATATACTTCAGGTATTGAACTTCAGGAGGCAAAACCGTTACGAGACAATTAAAAACTATAAAACCAGGAAGCAGTCCGAAACTCACCATGTCCGCCAGGGAGTCCAGCTCTTTCCCTATCGCAGAATCAGCTTTCAGCAGTCTTGCGGCAAAACCATCCATGAAATCAAAGGCAGCGCCTAAGGCAATAAAAAAAATCCCTGCTTCAGCTCCCCGGTGGAATACGGCAAGAATTCCAAGGGCGCCTGCCGTAAGGTTCCCGAGGGTTAAAAGGTTCGGTAAATTACGCAACAATTGTTTCATGATTTATCTGTGGCCCGGCAAAAAGGATTGTGTGTTTTTTCATAGCCAATGGTTGTCTCCGGTCCATGGCCGGGAAATATTTCCACCGCGTCGGGTAATGTATAGAGTTTTTCCCTGATTCCTGATACCAGGAGTTCGTGGTCTCCCCCCGGCAGGTCAGTTCTGCCAATGCTGTTCCTGAACAGTATATCCCCGGCAATACATTTGGAAAGCTTTTTTTCATACAGGGCGATATGTCCGGGAGAATGTCCCGGAACAAATAAAACTTCCCATTCGGAGTCTGCCAGGGGGATCCGATCATTTTCATGGATCACCTTGTCGGCCTGCGGTTCCCTGTAAGCCATGAATCCCCAGGTAGGGGCATAAACTTTCACTGCCGTTAATACAGCTTGTTCTTCC
>JBJKSY010000184.1:0-7665 GCA_046703645.1 Cyclobacteriaceae bacterium | reverse complement strand
GGACTTATAAACCTGAAATGGGGGGCCTTTTCTGCGAAAGAATTTTCGGCCCTGTCAAGGACTGGGAATGCCACTGTGGAAAATATAAAAGAATCAGGTATAAGGGGATCATCTGCGACCGTTGCGGCGTGGAAGTGACTGAAAAGAAGGTAAGAAGGGAAAGAATGGGACATATTGAGCTGGTAGTGCCTGTCGCCCATATCTGGTATTTCAGGAACCTGCCCAACAAAATAGGTTACCTGCTCGGCCTTCCCACCAAAAAACTCGACCAGATCATTTACTACGAACGTTACGTGGTTGTCCAGGCCGGGATCAAGGAAAGCGAGGGAGTGAATAGGATGGATTTCCTGACCGAGGATGAATACCTGGATATCATGGATAAATTACCTCGTGAAAACCAGGTACTCGATGACAGCCATCCGGATAAATTCATAGCTAAAATGGGGGCAGAGGCTCTTGAAATGCTGTTGAAGCGACTTGATCTTGATGAACTCTCATACCAGCTTCGCCATCAGGCAGCTACCGATACCTCTCAGCAAAGAAAAGCAGAAGCTTTAAAAAGACTGAAAGTCGTGGAAGCTTTCCGCGAGGCTCGCACGCGCATCGAAAATCGTCCGGAATGGATGATCATTAAAATGGTGCCTGTCATTCCGCCTGAATTGAGGCCCCTGGTTCCCCTGGATGGAGGCCGGTTTGCTACATCCGACCTTAATGACCTTTACCGCCGTGTGATTATCCGTAATAACAGGCTTAAAAGACTTATCGATATAAAAGCTCCTGAAGTTATTCTCAGAAATGAAAAAAGAATGCTCCAGGAAGCCGTCGATTCACTCTTTGATAATTCAAGGAAAGTGAATGCGGTGAGATCGGATGGGAACAGGGCCCTTAAATCTCTCAGTGATATGCTCAAAGGTAAACAGGGTCGTTTCCGTCAGAACCTTCTTGGAAAAAGGGTTGATTATTCAGGCCGTTCGGTGATCGTAGTAGGCCCCGAGCTGAAAATGCACGAATGCGGGCTTCCAAAGGCCATGGCAGCCGAGCTTTTCAAACCATTCATTATAAGAAAACTGATTGAAAGAGGGATTGTTAAAACAGTAAAATCGGCCAAGAAAATCGTTGACAGGAAAGATCCTGTGGTTTGGGACATCCTTGAAAATGTACTTAAAGGACATCCTGTATTGCTCAACAGGGCACCTACACTGCACAGACTGGGGATACAGGCATTCCAGCCTAAGCTTATTGAAGGGAAGGCTATACAGCTTCACCCCCTGACCTGTACGGCATTCAACGCTGACTTTGACGGTGACCAGATGGCAGTTCATGTTCCCCTGGGACAGGAAGCCATTCTTGAAGCTTCACTTTTGATGCTTTCTACCCATAATATACTTAATCCTGCTAATGGAGCACCTATTGCCGTTCCATCCCAGGACATGGTATTAGGCCTCTATTATGTGACCAAGGGCAAAAAAAGCACCGAGAATGAGTCAGTCGTAGGCGAAGGCATGAAGTTTTACAGTCCTGAAGAAGTGATTATAGCCATAAATGAAGGAATTCTTTCCAAACATGCCCATATAAAGGTAAAAACAAGGGTAAGGAATGATGACGGAAGCCTTGAAACCAGGATGGTAGAAACTGTTGCCGGAAGGGTTCTGTTTAACCAGTTGGTTCCTGAGGAAGTAGGTTTCGTGAATGAACTTCTTACAAAGAAGAAACTTCAGAAGATCATCTCCGATGTTTTCAAGATTGCCGGTGTAGCCAAAACAGCCAAATTCCTCGATGATATTAAGGAACTCGGCTTCCAGATGGCTTACAAGGGCGGATTATCCATTGGTCTCGACGATATCATCATTCCATCAACCAAGGAATCCCTTATTGCAGAAGCCAAGGAAGAAGTTGACCAGGTATGGAATAACTACCTGATGGGTCTTATTACCGATAATGAAAGGTATAACCAGGTAATCGATATCTGGACAAGGATCAATTCCCAGCTTACCAATACCCTGATGCAGGAACTGGAAAGTAATCAGACCGGTTTTAACAGCATCTACATGATGATGCACTCAGGCGCACGTGGTTCCAGGGAGCAGATCAGACAGCTCGGAGGAATGCGCGGGCTGATGGCTAAACCTCAGAAGAACATTCAGGGATCGGTAGGATCTATTATCGAGAACCCGATTCTTTCCAACTTCAAGGAAGGATTGGATGTAATTGAATATTTTATTTCCACCCATGGTGCCAGGAAAGGACTGGCCGACACTGCCCTTAAAACGGCTGATGCCGGTTACTTGACCAGAAGGCTCGGTGACGTGGCCCAGGATGTTGTCGTAAATGAAGATGACTGCGGTACGCTGAGAGGACTTTCTGTAACAGCCCTCAAGGATAATGAGGATATAGTAGAGCCTTTGTCAGAACGTATCCTGGGAAGGGTTTCGGTGCACGATGTTTATGATCCGTTGACAGATACTCCTATTGTAAAATCAGGGGAAGAAATAACCGAAGAAATAGCTGAAAAGATAGAAGAAAGCGGAATTGAAGAAATTGAGATCCGTTCGGTACTGACCTGTGAGACCAAGCAGGGTATTTGCGCTAAATGTTATGGAAGGAACCTTGCTACCGGCCGAATGGCAGAAAGAGGGGAAGCTGTCGGGGTAATTGCTGCCCAGTCCATTGGTGAACCCGGAACCCAGCTTACACTTCGTACCTTCCACGTGGGTGGTACGGCTGCAAATATTGCCGTTGAAGCCAAGTTCATAGCCAAATTTGACGGGGTCGTCGAATTTGAGGAAGTAAGGATTATTAAAACCAAAAATCCTGAAGGCAAGGATGCCGAAGTGGTCATGGGCAGAACGGGTGAGATAAGGATTGTGGACGAAAAGACCGGGAAGCAACTCAGCACAAATCATGTGCCTTATGGGGCATTTTTAACGGTAAAACCTGGTAAAAAGGTGGTAAAAGGCGACCAGATGTGTTTCTGGGATCCCTGGAATGCCGTTATACTTTCAGAAATTTCGGGAAAGATCGAGTATGATGCCATCGAGGAAGGGATAACCTACCGGGATGAATCCGATGAACAGACGGGTCACAAGGAAAAGGTGATTATGGATACCAGGGATAAATCAAAGAACCCTGCAATAATCGTAAGCACCAAATCAGGACCTGGGAAATCTTATAATATTCCTGTGGGTGCCCATATCGCAGTGGATGAAGGTGAACAGATCCTTGCCGGCCAGATCTTATGTAAAATACCCAGGCAAATAGGGAAAACACGTGATATTACCGGTGGACTGCCCCGCGTTACTGAATTATTTGAAGCAAGGAATCCTTCGAATCCTGCCATCATCAGTGAGATAAATGGAGTGGTCGCCTATGGCGCCATAAAACGGGGTAACAGGGAAATATTCATTGAATCCAAGGACGGCGTAAAGAAACGTTATCTTGTTCCTCTGTCTAAACACATTCTCGTTCAGGATAATGATTTTGTAAAGGCCGGAATGGCCCTTTCCGATGGTGCTGTTTCTCCTTCAGATATACTTGCGATCAAAGGCCCGACAGCCGTTCAGGAATACCTTGTAAATGAGATCCAGGAAGTTTACCGGCTCCAGGGCGTTAAGATCAATGATAAACACATCGAAGTGATAGTTCGTCAGATGATGCAGAAAGTGGAGATCATTGAACCGGGCGATACGAACTTCCTGCCTGGCCAGACTGTCGATAAATGGCATTTCCGTGAAGAAAATGACACCATTCTGGACAAAAAAGTTGTTGAGGATCCGAAAGATTCTGAAACGATGAAACCGGGTCAGATCATTACTGCCCGCAGGCTGAGGGATGAAAATTCAAGTCTGAAGCGCAGGGATCTGAATCTTGTGCTCGTGCGGGATGCCCAGGCTGCGGTATCCATGCCTACACTTCAGGGCATTACCCAGGCATCTTTGGGAACGCAGAGTGTATTGTCGGCAGCTTCTTTCCAGGAAACTACCAAGGTACTCAGTGAAGCATCCATAAGAGGCAAAACGGACGAACTTGTAGGTCTTAAGGAAAATGTTATCGTCGGGCATCTCATTCCTGCGGGAACAGGTATGAGGGAATATAACCGGTTGATCGTAACTTCCAAAGAGGAAATAGAACAACTGATTGAATCAAAAGAGGAATTTTCGAGGAGTAAAGAACATCAACTTAAGTAATAATGGAAGACAGCAATAAAAAAACCCCGAAGCCAAACCCCAACCAGATAAATATTGAGTTATCGGAGGATATTGCCGAGGGAATATATTCCAACCTGGCCATGATCGCTCATTCAAACAGTGAGTTCGTTATTGATTTTATCCGGCTTATGCCGGGTGTGCCGAAGGCTAAGGTGAAATCAAGAATTGTGATCACTCCTGAACACGCCAAGAGGTTTTCTAATGCCCTGCTCGATAATATAAGGAAGTACGAAGAGACTTTCGGGACCATTAAAAAGACCGATGATGGCCCGAAATTCCCGATAAACTTCGGGGGAACTATCGGAGAAGCTTAAAGCGGTTGCTATTTGTTTGGGATAATAATTCTTAATGAATACTTTTGCAGACCAAAATTTTTAAAGGAAATCTATAAAGAAAAATAAATGCCAACAATTCAACAGTTGATCCGCAAAGGCAGGAAATCCAAGGGATTCAAATCGAAATCCCCTGCACTGGATTCCTGTCCACAGCGTCGCGGCGTATGCACAAGGGTTTATACCACTACTCCCAAAAAGCCTAACTCTGCACTTCGTAAAGTCGCCAGGGTCAAATTAACCAATGGGAATGAAGTGAATGCTTATATCGGCGGCGAGGGGCATAACCTGCAGGAACACTCTATTGTCCTGATCAGGGGAGGCCGTGTGAAAGACCTGCCCGGAGTAAGGTATCACATCATCCGCGGAGCGTTGGATACTGCAGGAGTGGAAGGTCGTTTACAGAGCAGATCGAAATATGGAGCAAAAAGACCCAAAGTAAAATCGTAGTTAAAGAACCATGAGAAAGGCAAAACCAAAGAAAAGGATACTGATTCCTGATCCTAAATATAATGACACGCTGGTTACGCGGTTTGTCAATAACCTGATGCTTGAAGGCAAAAAGAATTTGTCATACAATATTTTTTATGACGCCATTGAAATAGTCGAGGAAAAGGCCGGTGAGAATGGTTTGGAGGTATGGAAGAAAGCATTGAATAATATTATGCCTGCTCTCGAGGTGAAAAGCCGTCGCGTGGGTGGCGCAACATTTCAGGTGCCGACCGAAGTCAGACCGGACAGGAAAATTGCCCTCGGAATGAAGTGGCTCATTAAATATGCCGCCGCCCGGAATGAGAAAACCATGACCGAACGGCTTGCCGGAGAAATTGTGGCAGCAGCAAAGGGAGAAGGCGCAGCCGTGAAAAAACGGGAAGACACCCATAAGATGGCTGAAGCCAATAAAGCATTCTCACATTTCAGATTCTGAACTTTGCATGGCGAATAAAGACTTAAAATATTTGAGGAATATCGGCATCATGGCCCATATTGATGCCGGTAAAACCACAACAACTGAACGTGTTCTCTATTATACGGGAATTACCCATAAGATCGGGGAAGTTCATGAAGGAGCCGCCGTGATGGATTGGATGGAGCAGGAGCAGGAAAGAGGGATCACTATTACCTCTGCGGCAACAACTACCTTCTGGAAATATCCGACAACCCAGGGCCAGCCGATAGATAACACCAAAGATTTCAGGATCAATATTATCGACACACCGGGCCACGTCGACTTTACAGTTGAAGTCGAGCGTTCCCTTCGTGTACTGGATGGTGCAGTTGCCCTTTTTTGCGCTGTTTCCGGCGTAGAACCGCAATCTGAAACAGTCTGGAGACAAGCTGATAAATACAGGGTCCCCAGAGTATGTTTTGTCAATAAAATGGACAGAGCAGGGGCCGATTTCTTCAATGTGGTCCAGGAAATTAAAGATAAACTTGGCGCCAGACCGATCCCCCTGCAGGTACCCATTGGGGCAGAGGATTCATTCAGGGGCGTTGTCGATCTGATCACAAATAAGGCAATTGTATGGAATGAAGAGGATAAGGGAATGACCTATATTGTCGAGGAAATTCCTGAAGATCTTGCCGAAACGGTATTGGAATGGAGACAAAAACTGGTGGAAAGTGTAGCTGATTATGATGAAGCCATACTCGAAAAATTTTTTGCTGATCCCGATTCCATTACGGAAGATGAATTGAGGGCTGCCATCCGCAAGGCTGTCATTGATATGTCATTTTCTCCGGTTCTTTGCGGTTCTGCCTTTAAAAATAAGGGTGTTCAGGCGCTGCTCGATGCGGTTTGCGAATACCTGCCTTCCCCATTGGATCTTCCGCCTGTTAAAGGAATTAACCCGGATACCGAAAAAGAAGAACTGAGGGAACCGGATATAAATAAACCATTTGCTGCCCTTGCATTTAAAATTGCTACGGACCCGTTCGTTGGCAGACTGTGTTTTATAAGGGTATACTCAGGACAGCTTAATGCGGGATCCTATATTTATAATATGAGGACCGGGAGAAAGGAGAGAATTTCGCGCCTGGTTCAGATGCACGCGAATAAGCAAAACCCTATTGATATTGTTGAAGCAGGCGATATTGCCGCAGCCATTGGATTCAAGGATATAAAGACAGGCGATACCCTGGTAGATGAGAAACATCAGATTGTACTTGAGTCAATGTCCTTCCCGGAACCGGTAATCGGTTATGCCATTGAACCTAAAAAACAGGCGGACCAGGATCGAATGTCATTGGCCATACAGAAACTGCTGGAAGAGGATCCCACATTAAGGGTTGAAACCGACCAGGATACCGGACAAACGGTTTTAAAAGGTATGGGTGAACTTCATCTCGAAATCATCCTTGACAGGATGAAAAGGGAATTCAATGTCGAGATAAGCAAGGGAGCCCCCATGGTGGCTTACAAGGAATCAATTAACAGTTCAGTTGAACACCGGGAGCTTTATAAGAAACAGACCGGAGGCCGCGGGAAATATGCTGATATTGTATTTGAGCTCAGTCCCCAGGACGCCGATTATGAAAAACCCGGTTTGCAGTTTGTGAATAACATCGTAGGAGGGGTAATTCCCCGTGAATATATTCCGGCTATTGAAAAGGGTTTCAGGGAGGCTATGAAAAATGGCCCGCTCGCCGGCTATCCTGTTGAAAAAATGAAAGTCAGGATCTTCCATGGTTCATATCATGATGTTGATTCTGATTCTTTATCCTTTGAACTGGCCGCAAGGATCGGTTTCAAAGAAGCTGCAAAAAAAGCCAGCCCGAAATTGCTTGAACCTGTCATGTCCGTTGAGGTGGTAACCCCGGATGAATATACAGGACCGGTTACCGGCGATCTGAACAAGAGACGCGGTATCATGAAGGGAATTGATATTAAAGGCGGCGCCCAGGTTATTAAAGCGGATGTTCCGCTTGCGGAATTGTTCGGTTATGTTACGGACCTGAGAACTATCTCGTCGGGCAGGGCCAGCGCTTCGCTTACCTTCTCGCATTATGCCCAGGTACCTGACAGTCTGGCTGAAAAAGTGATTGAAAATGTAAAAGGTCAATAAAATGACACAGAAAATAAGAATTAAACTCAAATCGTACGATCATAACCTGGTTGACAAATCGGC
>JBJKSY010000183.1:0-12229 GCA_046703645.1 Cyclobacteriaceae bacterium | reverse complement strand
GGGAAAAGCAAAAAAAGGAGGATTCCGATTTATGCGCCCCGACGATCTTGCTGCCGAGGTGGTCCGGCATATCGTAGATAAGGTTCCCGGTCTGGATAAAAAACAAATTGATGACCTGGTAGTAGGTTGTGCAATCCCTGAAGCCGAACAGGGGATGCAGATCGGGAGAATGATCTCCCTCCTTGCATTGTCGCGCGATGTGCCGGGCATGACGGTAAACCGTTACTGCGGGTCCGGTTTGGAAGCAATCAGCATTGCTGCTTCGCGGATCCATGCCGGGCAGGCGGATTGCATTATTGCAGGCGGAACCGAAAGTATGTCTCTTGTTCCCATGCTTGGCTGGAAGACTGCTTTAAATTATAAGCTGGCTTCCGAATCCCCGGATTATTATACGAGTATGGGATTGACTGCTGAGATCCTTGCCGGACAAAAGAATATATCTCGTGATGAACAGGACGTCTTTGCCCTGGGTTCCCATCAAAAAGCCATAAAAGCACAGGACAATGGTTATTTTAAGGATGAAATCATTCCGGTGCAAGTATCGGAAACTTTTCTCGATGAAAATGAAAATAGACAAATACGTGAATTCACAGTTGATACCGATGAAGGTCCAAGGAGGGATACCAGCCTGGAAGCCCTCGCGAAGCTGAAACCGGCATTTGCTAATAATGGAACAGTTACAGCAGGGAATTCCTCACAAACTTCCGATGGGGCGGCTTTTATGCTTTTAGCTTCAGAAAAATTCATTAAAGAAATGAAGCTTGATCCCATAGGCCGACTTCTGTCATATGCTGTAGCCGGAGTTGAACCCAGGATCATGGGAATCGGTCCCGTCGAGGCAGTTCCAAAAGCCCTAAAACAAGCCGGTATGAAGATACAGGACATCGACCTGATCGAATTAAATGAAGCTTTCGCCGCCCAGGCCCTTGCGGTCATAAAAGAACTTGATCTTGATCGCGATATAGTGAATGTAAACGGTGGCGCCATAGCCCTGGGTCATCCCCTGGGTTGTACGGGAGCCAAGCTCAGCGTTCAGATCCTTCATGAATTGAAAAGACGGGAAAAAAGATTCGGGATCGTGACCGCCTGTGTAGGTGGCGGGCAGGGAGTAGCCGGGATCTTTGAAAGGTTGTACTGAGGAAATAACTTTTTCGGAAAGTACAGATGGAAATCAGAAAAACTTTCCGGCAGAAAATAATTTCATTCCTGTCAGGTTAACAAATCACTTCCTATAAAAAGAAACCCGCTTAATGATTGCGGGTTTCCTTATTGAAGAATGCCTATCCCTAGTCCCTCTTCAGAATAGGAGAAAAAAATCTTAAAATCAGGATAGTTCTTTTCCGACTCGTTCGAGAAGCGCCTTAGTGGCCTTCACGCCGTCCTCTTCCGAAAGCCCTGAGCCTTCATATTCAATACCGATGCGTCCGCTAAATCCCGAATCTTTAATTATCCGCAAAAGTTTTGCGTAATCGATGGTTGTTTCATTTCCATCGGCATCAAATTCATGGGTTTTTGCGCTGACACCCTTGGCGAATGGCATCATTTCCTTTACGCCCAGGTATCGGTCATATTCTTCCAGGCATGTGATTTTGCCATTCTCATACTTACTTTTAATACAGAAGTTGCCAAGGTCGGGAAGTACACCGCAGTAGGGGCTGTTCACGTCCTTCATTATCCCGGTGAGCCATTTAGCATTGGATGAGGATCCACCGTGATTTTCAACAATGATCTCGATTCCGGTCCTGGCTCCATATTCGGAAAGAGTGATCAGGCTTTTGGTCATGGCCTTCTGCATTTCTTCGTCCGTGCCATTTCCCCGAGCATTGACGCGTATGGCATGACAGCCCAGGAATTTTGCGGCATCGACCCATTTATAATGACTATCCACCCCCTTTTGCCGTTTGGTTTCATCGGGGTCGGCAAGATTTCCTTCACCATCAATCATGATCAATACACTGGTGACCCCCAGATCGTCGCACCGGGATTTCAATTCTTTCAGGTAGGTCATATCTTTGGCCTTATCCTTGAAGAACTGGTTGACAAATTCCACTCCGTCAATGCCGAATTCATTTTTGGCACGTGCCGGAAAATCCATGTTATCCATCTTTTTAGCAAACAGTTCCCTGTTAAAGGACCACTCGGCAAGTGATATTTTAAAAAATAAATCATTCGCCGGCTTTGCCATTAAATCAAATTCCGGCAAGCGTGAAAAAACACTCATCCCGGCCGTGAGTGCAAGGCTTTTCTTTAAAAATTCCCTACGTTGAAAGTTTTTCATATTTAAAAATTTATTCGTTTAAAAAAATATTCAGCAAAAGAATAAAAATCTGTACACCGACAGGCTTTGATAAAAATATTGGAATTACCCCAAAGCACCTGTCCGTCAATTCACAGAATATAAATTTATAAAAATCCGGATTCTTTCACCATGTTCCTTCAAATTCTGTTAATTTCGGAACAAAAATTTTTTCCCATGAAGATAGTCCAGGTCAATGATCCAAAATCAGAAAAAGAGTTCATCCGGCTGCCGTTGTCCATCTATAAAAATATCCCGGAATGGATCCGACCCCTGGATAATGATATTGCAACAGTTTTTGATCCGGCCAAAAATAAATTCTTCAGACATGGGGAGGCTATCCGGTGGATACTGGTCAATGAAAAGGGGGAAACCATAGGCAGGGTTGCTGCCTTCATCAACAATAAAACCGTCAACAAGGATAACGAACAGCCTACCGGAGGTATGGGTTTTTTCGAATGTATCAATGACCAGCAGGCTGCCTTTATGCTTTTTGATGCCTGCAAAAACTGGCTTCGTGATAAAGGCATGGAAGCTATGGACGGCCCGATAAATTTCGGCGAAAGAAATGAATGGTGGGGACTTTTACTGGAGGGATTTCACCTCGAGCCCAATTACAAATGCAATTATAATCCTCCCTACTACCAGGGTTTGTTTGAAGCCTACGGATTCCGGATCTATTTTAAACAATTGACATTCGGCCGGAAAGTGATGACACCGTTGACAGACAAGATCTATGATAAGGCTAAAAGAATAAGGCAGAACCCGAAATATACCTTTTCCACCCTTGACCTGAAAAAAATGGACCTTTATACGGACTATTTCCGCGAAATATATAATAAGGCATGGACCAAGCATAAGGGAGTGGCAGTACTTACGGATCTGCAGGCAAAAAATGTCATGAAGCAACTAAAGCCGGTAATCGATCCGAATATCATGTTCTTTGCTTTTTATGACGGTGAACCTGTCGGTTTTTTTATCATGATCCCGGAGGTAAACCAGATATTCAAATATGTGAACGGCAAAATGGATCTTGTGGGAAAATTAAAATTTGTCTGGCACCGTTGGAGAAAGTCATGCCGGAAAATGCTCGGACTCGTTTTCGGGATTGTGCCGGAACACCAGAGCAAAGGGCTGGAAGGGGCAATCGTTATGGCATCGAGGGATCTTCTGCAGGAATCATACCGGCGTTATGATGACCTGGAAATGAACTGGATCGGGGATTTCAATCCCAAAATGATCCATATGGTAGAACAGATCGGGGGAGAAGTCACAAAGACCCACGCCACCTACCGTAAGCTCTTCGATGAAACAAAACCTTTTAAAAGGCAGCAGGTGATTGAGTGATCAGCAGAGCTTGATATAGCTGCCAAGCCATTTGGTATTCTTTTTATACTTGCTCATCACCTTTTTCACCTTTTTATCATCGATATGACCGTCGAAATCAATATAAAACCAGTATTTAAATTTTTTCCCTTCCTTGGCAGGCCGGCTTTCGATCTTTGTCAGGTTTATTTTAGCATGATAAAAATCCTGAAGAAAATTGACCAGGCTGCCGGGTTCATCAGGTAACATCGTTAAAATACTTGTCTTATCATTTCCCACGGGTTGATTCTTGAAATTCTTGCTGATGATCAGGAACCGGGTAAAATTATCCGCTGAGTCTTCGATGTTATCGAATAGGATCGGCAACTTGTAGGTCCTGGCGGCAATATGGGAACATATGGCGGCAGACTTTGAGTCTTCAAGCGCAACCTTCACCGCTTTCGATGTGGAATCAATAGCGATAAGCTCCACCTTATGTTCACTGAAAGTCGAATCAAGGAATTTCTTACACTGGCGGAATGCGATATCCTTGGAATAAATGACTTCAATTTCCTCGATCCTGTCGGAAAGAGTGGCAAAGGCGAAATGAATGGGCAATGGCAATTCCGCAACAATATGGATATCATATTGACCCAGGTTATCTATGGTTTCTGTTACAACACCTTCCTGGTTGTTTTCAAAAGGCACGACGCCGAATTTAGCCCTGTCGGAATAAACTGCATCAAAGACAGAAGAAATATTTAATAATGGCAGGTATTCACTCATGGCGCCAAACCTGCTTTCAGCAGCCTGGTGAGTAAAACTTCCTTCCGGGCCCAGGTAAGCAACCTTTTCCGGGAGTTCAAAATTCCGGGATATGGCAAAAATCTCAAAAAACAAGGCTTCGATAGCCGCCTTGTTCAGCACGCCATTTTTATCCCTGTTCAGCTTACTGATCCTCTCAATAATCGAATTTTCCCTGTCAGGACGGTAGATCTGGGTATTCGAGGTCGATTTCAGGTGACCGATCTGTTTCACAAGCTGCATACGCTCATTGAGCAGCTCAAATAATTTTTCATCCAGGACATCAACCTTTGCCCTGAGTTCATCGAGGTTCAAGGGACGCAAATTTTAAAAGGTAAGAATTTGTTGATCAGCAAATTTACCGGATTTGAAGTTTATATGCACTACAGTGCGGAATCAGCCGGTATGGAGTCTTCTTCTTTTATTGAGCCGATGCCGCTTACATTTTTATCAACGCTTACCGGGTTGCCGATATATTGAATACCTCCTACCCCGGCTATATTTGCTTTCAGTTTATTCTTTACATTGACCTTTGCCCCCCCGAGTCCGCTGACTGACAAGGTACAGTTTTCGGTCAACAAACCATAGGCTTCCAGCCCCCCTGCCCCGCTCAGGCTTATATTGCAATCCCTGGCTGAACCGTGAAGCTTTACCAACCCTGCCCCGCTAAGCTGGGCCTCAAGGTCCTCCGTCTTTATGCCGAGCTCGATAACGCCGGCCCCACCGAGATTGAGCTGTAACTCCTTCGCCTCCAGCGTATCGTCATTCCTCAGCAGTGTGGCCCCGGAAATATCGATTTTTTTCAGATCACGGTAATCGATTACTATTTTTGTCGGCTTTACACTGATCAGTTTTTTTTGGGATGAAAGTACCAGTTGATGATCCGTTACTTCCGTTTTTATGTACGGTTCAAGATTTTCATCCGTAGTTATGGTAACGCTTTCCCTGTTACTTTTTACCAGGTTAACCTCAAAATTCCCGTTGATGGAAATTGCGTCAAATGAGGATACTTCCCTGTTTGTAGTAACGGACTTACCATTCCCGCGCTCATAGGTTCCCAAATAATCACATCCGGTCATAACGACCAGGGAAAAAACAGAAAACAGGCAGGAAAAAATTATAGTTTTCATCGGGGTTGTATGTTTAAAGGAATAAAGATACGAAGTTGATCAGGGTGTTTTTTCTCTTCACTTAAAATAAATTGGTAAAATTGACCACTTGGATTAATTTTGAGCCCTTCAGTATGAATGATTTAAAATGCAAAAAGATCCGGAAATTTTTCATCTAATCGACAAGGAAATTCAGCGTCAGCAACATGGCATTGAACTGATAGCCTCTGAAAATTTTGTTTCACCACAGGTTCTGGCCGCCATGGGAACAGTCCTGACCAATAAATATGCTGAAGGATTGCCGGGTAAACGATACTATGGCGGTTGCGAAGTGGTCGATGAGGTTGAATCGCTGGCCATTGAAAGGGCCAAGCAATTATTCGGAGCTGCCTGGGTGAATGTCCAGCCGCATTCCGGCGCACAGGCAAATGCCTCCGTTATGCTTGCGCTGCTGAATCCCGGTGATAAAATCCTGGGCTTCAACCTGTCACATGGGGGTCATCTTACCCATGGTTCTCCGGTAAATTATTCAGGTAAACTATATAACCCGGCATTTTATGGCGTCGAGGAAAATACGGGACGGGTCGACTGGGAAAAGGTCAGGGAAATTGCCAGGAAAGAAAAACCGAAACTGATCATATGCGGGGCTTCGGCCTATAGCCGCGACTGGGATTATAAGCATCTGCGTGATACCGCCGATGAAGCCGGGGCCTTCCTTATGGCCGATATTGCCCATCCTGCCGGCTTGATCGCCAGGGGACTTCTCAATGATCCCCTTAAATACTGCCATGTTGTAACCACCACCACCCATAAAACATTAAGAGGGCCCAGAGGGGGAATGGTTATGATGGGAAGCGATTATGAAAATACACTGGGCCTTGTTACCGCCAAGGGAAAGACCAGGATGATGTCTTCAATTTTCGATTCTGCCGTTTTTCCCGGCACACAGGGAGGACCCCTGGAGCATGTTATTGCCGCCAAAGCAGTATCTTTCTTTGAAGATTTAACCGATGAATACGGGACTTATGTCAAACAAATAATCAAAAATGCATCGATTATGGCCTCGGAATTTTTAGACCTGGGATATAAAATAATCTCCGGGGGCACCGATAACCACCTCATGCTGATTGATCTTAGATCGAAAGGACTTACCGGGAAAGAGGCTGAAGACGCATTGATCAGGGCGGATATTACTATCAATAAGAACATGGTTCCCTTCGATGATAAGTCACCTTATATCACCTCGGGTATTCGTGTGGGTACTGCTGCAGTTACCACCCGGGGGCTTGTAGAAGATGATATGAAAAGAATCGTCAAGCTGATTGACAGGGTACTGATGAACAAAGATGACGAAAAAACAATCGGTTCAGTCAGGAAGGAAGTAAATGAATGGATGTCAGGTTTTCCCTTATATAAGATCTAACCGTGGCTGAAAGTAAAGAAAAAGAAATGTCATTTCTTGACCATCTCGAAGAATTGAGATGGCATTTGATCAGGTCCCTGCTGGCTATACTGGTATTTGCCGTACTGGCCTTTCTGGGTAAAAGGTTCATATTCCACGATATCATCCTTGGACCCGCAAGGTCCGATTTCTGGACTTACCGGATGTTTTGTAAACTCGGGGATATCCTGCATGTAAAATCGATGTGTATCCAGGAATTGCCGTTCATCATCCAGAGCCGTCAGATGTCAGGGCAATTCAATATGCACCTGACTTCTTCTTTCGTTATTGGGCTTATCCTCGCTTTTCCCTATGCATTCTGGGAATTCTGGAGATTCGTGAGCCCCGGGTTATATGAAAAAGAAAAGGGAATTGCCCAATGGTCCATATTCTATGTGTCTTCATTATTCTTCCTCGGCATCCTTTTCGGTTATTATATTCTGACCCCCATGTCGGTTAATTTCCTCGCCAATTACCAGTTGGATCCGAGCATCAGGAATGAATTTGACATTATATCCTATATATCAACCGTCACTATGCTGGTACTGGCCTGCGGGTTGATTTTCCAGTTGCCTATTATCGTTTATTTCCTCACAAAGGTCGGACTGATCAATCCTACCTTTATGAAAAAGTACCGGAAACACTCCATCATTGTTATATTGCTGTTGGCTGCAATCGTAACTCCGCCTGACGTATTCACGCAGATGCTCGTTGCCACTCCTTTGGTTGGTCTCTATGAAATCAGTATATTAATATCCAAAGCAGTATATAACAGAAACCAACGCCAGGCTGACAATTTAGGAGTTAATGACTAAAATAAGTTTTAAAATCGCTGTCGGTGCCGATCATGCCGGTTTTGAACTCAAAGAAAAAATTGTATCCCAACTGGAAAAAGACGGGCATTTTGTAGATGATTTCGGGACATATTCCGACGAATCGGTCGACTACCCCGATTTTGTCCACCCGGTTGCCAATGCCGTGGAAAAAAAGGAATATGATTTCGGCATCCTTGTCTGCGGAAGCGGGAACGGCAGCGCAATTACCGCCAACAAGCATGAAGGCATAAGGGCAGCGATCTGCTGGAATGAAATGCTTGCCAAGCTGGCCCGTTCACATAATGATGCGAATGTTCTCTGCCTTGCCGGACGTTTTATCGATTATGAACTCGCCAGGGAAATCGTCGATACCTTCCTGAAGACAAAATTTGACGGGGGGCGGCACCAGCGCAGGATAGATAAAATGAATCAGTTTTGATTTCCTTTTAAATTCCTGAGGTAATAGATCCCGTTGGTGCCCGTGGTCCGGTACTTATCTGCCAGCACGGGGGAAAGGGAAAATATATGTTTCATGACCCCTTTATCATCAATGATAACTTCAGGAAGATCACTGAGCATCTGCCGGGTAATGGCAATCAGCACGTCAGGATTTCCAGCATTTTCAAGGTATTTTTTTGATATGGCCCAGCTAAGATAAGGAGTCGCCAGTTTCCCGTACCTGTATATTCCTGTATGATCCCCCACGCTTAGTATTTTTTTACCGGCTACATATGCAGACAGGGAATCAGCCTGTGGGATTATTTTCCGGGCCGATATCCTGGGACTTATTTCAACAACACCGAAACCTGAAGCGTATCCGTTAACAAGGGTGATAACGAAGAAAACAAGGAAAAATATCTCAGCCAACCAGTTCCTTTCGATGGATATCAGTAATTGGGCAATGAAATATGCGGCTGGCAAAAACAGGATGATCAGTCCAAAAGATGAAGAATAGTAATCCAGACTGAGAGTTATGAGTCCCGTAACTAAAGTGAGAAACATAAAATTCTCGAAGACGAGCTGAATATTAGTCAGGTTCGAATGAGTAACGATCCTGTATAACGCCATTAAAACAAAAAGAATGGGTCCCCCGATCATAAGGATCAGGGAAAGAAAATTATAAGGCTGCCAGGCTGACCTGTAGGCGAAAGATTCGAAATAATTCAAGAACAACATGCCCGTATCATTCTTCCAGAAATAATAAAGCCAGACCAGGATGCCGGGAATCAGGAACCCGTAAATGAGCAGGAAATATCTCCTGGCGGAGGTACTCGTGAACATGGCAAGGGTAACAAGCGTACTTAGAACAAACAAGGAGGCCGGTAAAAATGACAAAGCAGCAAGCCCGAAATAGATTCCGGCGTATAGCATTACCCAATCACTTTTTTCCCGGGAAGCTATATGCCTGAAAACCAGGTTAAATGCCATCAGCAGGAAAGTAATGGATATCAGTTGAGGCGACAGTATGGCTGAATCAGGAAAAAAGGATACCAGAATTACATAAATCAATGAGGGTATGTAGGTGTTTTGATTGAAAGCCCTGTGATTGATCAGAAGTATTCCCAGCATGGCCGCCTGAACAAAAATCAGCAGCATTGCGGCAATATGCAGGGATAAAATGCTTCGCCCGAAAATCTCGTTGAATATCCAGTAAACACCGGCTGAAACAGGGCCAGTTGGGTGGAATACGTTGACATAAAGGGTGCTGCCTGAAGACATTTTTTCACCAAGAACCATCCATTCCAACTGGGGAATCGTGGTTACCGGGCCGGTAATGAGATAAGGCAGGCGGAGAAGGATCAACAACAGGAAAACAAGGATCAGGCGGTATGGATCGTTTATTTTAAAAAGGGATATCAAAGAATGGATGCGTTAAAGTGTTTTCCCGGTTAACTTTTAATTGTTTAAATTAATACAAATTTAAGAGGATATTTGTAAATATTATGGAAACGAAAAGACAACAAAAATTTGCCCGGATGATCCAGAAAGAGCTTGGGATCATTTTTCAGCAAAACGCTAAAAATATTCTGGGCCATGCTTTTATAACCGTAACCATGGTTAGGATATCCCCGGACCTGAGCATTGCCAAGGTGTATCTGAGCATCATGATGGTTGACGATAAAGAGGCTTTTATAAGGGATCTCACCGAAAAAAAGAACCAGATCAGGAAGGAACTGGGTCAAAGGATCGGCAAAATTTCAAGGATCGTTCCCGATCTTCAATTTTTCCTTGACGACAGTGTTGACTATGCCCAGCATATAGAACAGATTCTTAAGGACATAAATTCTTCCAATAAATAAACTCTCCTGCCTTGAACCTGTCGACTTTCATTGCCAGAAAATATTTTTTGTCAAAGAAGAAAAGAAATTTCATTAATATTCTTTCTCTTATTTCCATGCTGGGGGTGGCCGTCGGCACCATGGCCCTCGTGATCGTTCTGTCGGTTTTCAATGGACTGGAAAGCTTTATCAATAATCTATACAATTCTTTTGACCCTGAGCTGAAGATCGTGCCGGCAAAAGGCAAGTCGTTTTCCATTACGGATTTCCCTCTGAAAAAACTGGACGAAATTGACGGAATTGCCGGCATAACACAGGTAATTGAAGAGAATGCGTATATAAAATACAGGGATCAGGAAATGATCGTCACGGTGAAAGGTGTCAGTGATGACTATCTCAGGGAACAAAGACTCAAGAGTGCCATGGTGGAAGGGAAGCTGAAACTGAAGGACGGGGAAAATAATTATGCGGTTATCGGCAGGGGGATAGAATATACGCTTAACATTTCCTCGCTCAAGGATATTTATCCGATCGAGGTTATCTACCCGAACCGAAACTCCAACCTCATGGATCCGGCAACAGCCCTGAACCGGAGGGATATTATGCCGGCGGGTGTATTTGCCATTGAAAAGGATTTCGATATAAAATATATGCTTACACCCCTCCGGTTTGCGGAAGACCTTTTTGAATATAAAGACCGGAGGACTTCCCTGGAAATAAATCTGAAAAATTCAGACCAGGCCCAACACATCAAAAAGGAAATAGAAAATCTGCTGGGGAAAAAATTCAGGGTTCTGGACCGTAACGACCAACATGCTTCCCTGATCAAGGCCGTTAAACTCGAAAAACTTTTCGTTTTCATAATTCTTACTTTCATCATTGCCATTGTGGCCATTAACCTGTATTTCGCATTGACCATGCTGGCGATCGATAAAAGAAAGGACATCGCCATCCTGCAATCCCTGGGATCCGGCAGGAAGATCATCCGGAATATATTCTTTAAAGAAGGGGCTATCATTGCTTTTACCGGTGCGGCATCAGGACTGATTCTGGGAGCGTTGATCTGCCTGATACAGGAAAGATTCGGGATTATTTCACTGGGTATTTCCACCTCGGTGATCCAGGCATATCCTGTTAAAATGGAACCCGTTGATTTCATAATGACCTCTGCGAGTATCATAATTATTACCATTCTTTTTTCCCTCCGGCCTGCCATACTGGCTTCACGTTCGGATATATTGCAACACCTGTGATATCACCGGCAGATGCCGGGATCACTTAATTTTATTAATGGTCAGGAAAAGTATTTGACGGAAAGAATGAACGGCTGTCCATGTTGCCTGCTGAAAAAAGAAATAGCTTCCTGAATTCGTCTATATTTGCCATGTTGTGATCAAGATGAAAAAGTTGGTTTTTATCCTCATGGCATGTCTGCCGGCCTTTACCGCCCGGTCACAAATGTTGATGGGAATAAAGGCAGGTTTCAATGCTTCAAAGATCAATTTCAGCCCGTACTTTGATCAGTATAATTATTTTGTTCGTTTCAATTATAAGCCGGGATATTCCGGCGGGCTTGTATTCCAGTATTTTTCCGAGAAAAAGCTCGGGCTTCAGGCTGAATTGCTTTACTCGCAAAAAGGGTTCATTACACACTACGATGATCAGCTAAACAATCAATACGAACGTGATATTGATTATCTTTCCCTGCCCGTTATCACACATTTTTATATACTGCAAAAAAACACAACCCCGTTTTTATTATTGGGGACCTATGGCAGCCTGGCCATTCATTCCAGGGAGATTTATTATGATAATCACGCGATAACCCGTGAAGTGAATTACACCTTTAACAGTAGCCGGGATAATCGATGGGAATTCGGGATTCTTGGCGGTGCCGGTATCAAAAGGATCTTTCCCTTCGGGACCCTGCAATTGCAGGGAGAATTCTCCTATTCCTTTACCAGTCTGTACAAATGGGGGGCACGAAGTGACAACACGCCTCTTGATGCTTACTTTAAAATACCCGAAACAGCGGAAAGCCAGGTGATAACCATAAGCCTTTCCTACCTTTTCACCCTCAAAAAAGTAACGTTTCAGAAGAAATGAACAGTTATTCCACCAGGCCCAGAAGGTAGGAACCATACCCGCTTTTGGTGAGAGGTTGTGCCAGTTTTATAAGT
>JBJKSY010000182.1:0-5580 GCA_046703645.1 Cyclobacteriaceae bacterium | reverse complement strand
GTAAAAAATCACCTTCATAATAAGATAACTTGGCGGTCCGTAATTTGGCTTCATACCCGATGGGGGTATCTTTTCTCGACTTTTCTACCTGTGCATAAAGTAATGCCGCTTCCCAGGGTTTTCCTGCGAGAATATAGATATCTCCGAGATCCAGTTTACATTGGGCAACAAGGTTGGGGCTTATTTTCGGAATGTTCACCACCTGGTTTAAAATGATGATTGCCGAGTCGATTTCATTAAGATAAAAAGCATGAAGATGAGCCTTGTTCATCATGGCTTCTGCTACAGAAGGACCGATACCGACTTCCCGGATAAGACTTTCATAATCATTGGCAAGTTTGCGGATCTCGGTCAGGTCGACAGGATAGGTATTCTTTACAAGGTCTTCCCTTGCCTGAAGTTTATATCGCTTGGCAATTGGATAAAGGTAGCTGTCCTTATAAGCAGTACATACATAATCAAAAATTTTAATGGCATCATTGTAGGCTTTGTTGTTTAATGCAAGGAAACCCACTTCAAGTACTTTGGATCCGTTTTTATCGAACCGCCTGTCATAGGCTCTTGCCTGAACGAAAGCTTCATAGAAATTTTTTTCCTGAACATTCACCCAAATTAAAAGATCTGTATAGGTTTTATTGCCGGGATCTTTTTGTATCCTGTCAATAAGGGTTTGTTCAAATTTGTCAAGGTCGGATTTTTCAAGCAGCGAGCTTTGCAAAATATTTTTAACATAGGTAATGTTATTGGGACTTTCATTAACAAAATTCAGGTATTCGGAAATCATTTTATCCTTGTTATCAAGGAGACGGTAAATATTGGCAAGGTCGAGGGAATAGAGATCGGGTTTTTTTAATGCAGAACGGCTGACAAGAAAAGTTTTTTCTGCGTAATCGAACATCTGGCTCTTCATGAAATATTGAGCAATTAAACGAACCTGGAATTCATCGCCGGCAATGGAATTTATTAAATTGTTATAGTATTCCGTTTCTTTTTCATGAGATCCCTCGCGTTTATAGATCATTCCTTTATCTACCTTATAATAATAATTTTCGGGACTCTCCTTTATTCTTTTGTCAATGTATTTCAGGGCTTCGTCATAATCTTCCTTATTCAACAGTATCTCAAAATAATTGTTGTGAATAAGAGGAATATTGCTTTTGTCCCTGGCAAGCTTTTCATAAAGTTCTTTGGCCTTGTCAAATTCGCCGGATTGATAATATTCGTTGGCAAGATTGATATAATCCATATTCTGAGCCATGGCAGGCAATTCCCGGAACAGGAACAATGTGAACAGGAAATATATTAGATACTTATACCGTAACATCTGATGTTATCAACGATTGAAATAATAATATATATTATTTTAATTAAAATTATTATTATTTATTATCATGTGGATATGTGGAAAATTTATTAATTATTTTCTTGACTTGAATTATTGTGGATTTGCGTTCCATTTATTTACTTTTTATCCACATATCATAATCAGTTAAATATTTGATTTACTGTATATTATAGCTTATCAACATCATATTTTTTAATTGTTGATAACTATTGGAATATATTTCAATGTTTACTTTAAGGTTAATAATTTCCCTGGTTATGGCACTTATCAACAGTTTAATATGAGAAGTCCCGCAGTAAATGGATAACGTAGATTATACAACGTTTATTCAACATTTATCCATAGTTTATCCACAGGAATATTATCAGAAAGCAAGGTTAATATCACGGAGTTCCCAGTTAGCCCTGACCGTTATTGTGCCCGGATAAAAATAAACTCCCTCGGGGGGTATATTTTTATAGAAATTACCGGGATTCCACCTTCCGTCCCCGTTATTGTCAATTAATACTCTTATCCGGTAATCCCCCTCGGGTATATTAATGAATGAATATTGTTTTACGGAATAAAGCTCTGATATGATCTTATATTTTGAATCTACGAGCTGAATGAAAAATGATTTGAAATTCGTATCGACGTTGCCACGGATTATCCCGTAATTTTCTTCTTTCAGGATCTGATAGTTGGTGGTTGTTCTTTTTGAGCTGTCATTTTCAACTGAAATAAAAGCCCCTTCGCCAAGATAAAGGGTCGGCCCGGATTGCTTTTTACCGGCCTTCGACGTTGATGCCAGTGAATTGGTTGGCGGGATACTATTGTTGTTCTGGGATTTATCGGAGCTGGCCTGGACCCCGGCGGTCAGAAGATTCTTATTTAATGTCGTTTGAATCGAAACTGTATCGCGGTACCTGTTATAGGTTAATTCCTTTCCGATATGAAGAGTATCGATATGAATGGAATCATAACGGATAAAGACACTGTCAGTGTTGATGAATTTTACGGGTTTACTGAATGAAATAATTCCTTTATAATCGTATGGAATCTTTGAATTATTGGAAGGAAATAATTTATAGGTAAATTCTTCGGATTTTCTTTTTGATTCAGTGAACTTGACATAAAGGGTATCGGTGACATGCGACAGGATGCTGTCTGTAGCATTAAGTATGATTTTTATACTGTCTTTTTTCAAAGTATTATAAAATCGAATTCCCTTGCCATCATTGATTACATTATAATACAGATGGCTTGTCGTATCTTGGGGTTCCACGTTAAAGTCCATAATATATTTATTGAATCCGATCTCAAAATATTTGCCGCTCGGAAGAGCCTTTTGAATTTTCAAAGGCCGGATATCGAGCGCAAGAAGCCTGATATGCAGGGAATCCAAATTTTGATTCAGGTTAATTGTATCCGGCAAAAAAGCATATTGTTCCTTGGGCATGTCGCAGGCGAGGTTGTCATTCACATCGGCAAAAGCCTGGATAAAGTAGTCACCGGCCTTTATGTTGTCAATCAGAAATTTTCCCATATCATCTGATTTTGTAAAGTAGAGAGGTCTTCCCTTGAAAAGATTAAAAGTATCCTGAACACTGTACAATCCTACCGTTACATTCTTCAAAGTGTCAGTAGTTAACAGTTCTGTTGTAAGGCCGGATATATGCAGGGAATCAATAAAATTACCGGTACTGAATGCAAATGTGTTATCCCTTGTAATGTTTCCCTCCGTAATATCCTTGATGGCAGATTGGAAATTCAATGTATACGTTGTGGAATCTTTAAGAGGGGATTTGAATATGATCTCCACATAATTTTTCCTGAATTTGCTGTCATATTCGAGATTCCCCATAGGGGTTATGATCAGGTTTTTTTTAAGATTATCAATTTTAAGATTTTCATCATAGGTTAGCTTAATCGTATTTCCCTTAAAGTTGAGGCTTTTATTGGACGGCACAGATTTTACGAGTACAGGAGGAATAGTATCCCTGGGACCTCCCGTGGGTGGTTTTACGTTGGCACAGGAGAAATAAATTAGAATAAGAAATACACTGAAAAATAGCTGTGAGAATTTAAGCCTCATTTTTTTATTACATAAATCAGACTGGAGAAATTATCATTATTTTTTTTGCCATAACTATTTGATTTATAGCCATTTATAATAGCTTTAGTCCAGTTTTTACGACCGGACTTATTTTCCTCGCTCAAGAGGCTTATATAGTAAGCATCGAAATGCATGGGAATAATAGCCTGGATTTTTAATCCATGATCTTTAATAAAATTTGAAAAGGAAGATGGATTAAAATGCCAAAGATGCCTGGGAACATCAAACGCTGCCCAATATTCCTTATAATTCAAGCAATCCAGTGATTGATTATTGGGCAAAGCGATAAATATTCTCCCATTCCTGGCCAGTAGCTTTTTAACTTTTTCTATTACTTCATGCAAGTTATAGATATGTTCAAGGACATGCCAGAATGTGATTACCTGAAATGATGAAGATTCTTCAACCTGAAGAATATCCTGCAGGATGGGCAGGCTCAATACAGATGATGCAATTTTTGCAGCGGATTCAACCGGTTCAATACCGGCAACTTCCCAATTTTTATTTTTACAATATTCCAGGAAATTTCCGGTACCGCAACCCACATCAAGTATATTTCCCTTTTCGGAATATTCGGATATCACCTTTAACTTATTCCGGTTATTATAAATCCGTACCCACCGGTAAATGGTATTCATGAAAGACCGGTCCTTTGAGTGGGGAACATAATTCGGACTTTCATAGTATTTGTTTATGAATTCCCTTCTGGGTCTCGGGTTGGTAAAGATCAGTTTACAGTTTTCACATTGAGTGAGGGCAAAGCTTTCTCCGCTTACAACAAAGTCTTTACAGATAAAATAGTTGTTTAGCTTGTCCTGATTACAAACAGGACATTTTTCTAGTCTTTCGTACATGTTTACTTCCTCAGGTATATCATTAGGATTGAAATATCTGATGCTGAAACCCCTGAAATCCTTGATGCCTGCCCAAGGGTTTCCGGTTTAAGTGATTTCAGTTTTTCTTTTCCTTCGGCTGATAATGCCTGTACCCTGTTATAATCAAAATTTAACGGAATTTTGTGATCTTCAAGACTCTGAAGCCGGGAGACCATCATTTGTTCCTTTTCTATATACGATTCGTATTTGATCTGGATTTCCGCTTGTTCAATTTCATCGACTTTGAAATCAGAAATCAGTTCATTTAAATTATTGCTGGTACCTGCCAGTGAATTGATTTTTAATTCCGGCCGTTTAATTAGCTTATGAACTGAGATCTTATCCCTGTTTGAACCTTCCCCGATTCCGTGCGATTTACCCTGGCCGGGAGGTTCTAACTTAATTTTAGTTAATTCCTGAATTAGATTCTGAACTTTCTGTTTCTTTTCAAGGACGTTTTTATATCTTACTTCGGAAGCCAGTCCGATTTGATATCCCTTTTCGGTCAGGCGAAGATCAGCATTATCCTGCCGCAATAAAATCCTGTATTCTGCCCGCGAGGTGAACATCCTATAAGGTTCCTGGGTGCCTTTGTTGATCAGATCGTCGATAAGTACCCCGATGTACGCCTCAGAACGTTTTAAAACGAAAGGTTCTTTATGATGTACATTTTGATGAGCGTTAATTCCGGCAATCAGGCCCTGGCAGGCTGCTTCTTCATAACCCGTCGTGCCGTTGATTTGACCGGCGAAGAACAGGTTGCTGACCAGTTTGGTTTCAAGGGTTTGTTTTAATTGTGTAGGGGGAAAATAATCGTATTCAATAGCATATCCCGGCCGGAACATTTTGGCATTTTCCAATCCCGGAATATTTGTTAAGGCTGCATATTGTACATCTTCCGGCAACGAGGTAGAAAATCCGTTTATATAAACTTCAATTGTCTTCCATCCTTCCGGTTCAATAAAGAGCTGATGCCTTTCTCTTTCAGCGAACCGGTTGATTTTATCTTCAATGGAAGGGCAGTACCTTGGTCCTACTCCTTTGATTCTGCCTGTATACATCGGGGATCTATCGAAACCTGTACGAAGTATTGAGTGGACCATTTCATTTGTATATGCGATATGACAGCTTAATTGTTTTTTCAACGGTTCGGTTTCATCGGAAAAAGAGAATTTTCCCGGATTTTCATCACCCGGTTGCTCTTCCAGTCTGGAATAATCAATGGATCGGCCGTCTACCCTGGGAGGAGTTCCGGTTTTCATTCT
>JBJKSY010000181.1:0-3325 GCA_046703645.1 Cyclobacteriaceae bacterium | reverse complement strand
GCAGGACCCCATTTCCCATTTTCTTTCCTGGATATATATATGTCTTCGTAGGGAAAATTATCGTCGAAAACATTTTCGTTCATATTCCCATCTTTCCTTCGGGAAGTAAATATGAGCATGGTTTCATCTTCATCTACAGTGGGTCCATAGTCCGGCCATTCGGAGTTTACACCCGGGCCAACGTTTGTAATATTATAATGGAGCGGATTGGCCACCAGCCGAATCCCGGTATTACATTCCCTGATTCTTTTCTGAACCTCGCTTTCCGGTATAAGATCTTCACCCTGGTAACCCGGCTGCGATTTGAGCTTATCCAGATATCGGTTATAATAATCGATGGCATTTTTAAAATCCAGTCCGAACTGGTAACTTCTTCCGATCATGTACAACAGATCGAATTTATAATTCGGGTTCAGTGAGTACGCCTTGAGAAGATAGGGGGTGGCTTTTTCCTTGTTCACGTTTTCAAGATAAAGCTTTCCTGCCATGAAATTTGCCCTGAGATTTTCCGGATCATACTGTAATACCTGAACATAAGCATCTCTTGCCTGGATCACGGCTGCGGTACTTTTATAGATTTCGTCAGCCATCCCCAGCAACTGGTTGGCAATGTTTTTTTTGTCCTGTGCGAAAGCGGAAATAGAAATCAGAAATAGATATGCTAAAAAATAAATACTGCGCTTATAGGACATTTCCGGTGGTTAATCGGTTTAAATTATCGGCTATCGCGTCAATTACGCCCTAATTTAAAAGAGATTTGAGACAAAACAAACAGGAAACTGAAAGAGTTCCGTTTGAAATATTTTTTCAGTATCGTCAATATATTACCTGCTGAATTTAAAAAATATCCGGCGCCTGATATTCATCCGGAACAGTGCAGGATGTAAAATGAAATTTCATCTATCCTTCATCCTTCAATTCAGCCCTTTTACTTTTTGACGATCGTAAAATCTTTGGAAAGGCTGAAAGGGGATTTTGCCTGAGCAACGTCAAGTTGATTGATCGAATCCTGGTAACCGCTGGCCCGGAGAATCACATTATATTTTCGCCCTGATTTAAGACGTAGTTTATAATTACCCGTTTCATCGGAATCAAAAATCCCGATCAGGTGATTACTTAAAAGATCCCTGACTATAATCTCAGATTTCACTGGAGTTTTAGCATATTTATCGAGGATCTTTCCCGATAATTCAGCCAGGGGTGTGCTCTGGTCGTTCCGGGTGAGCATGTATATATCCGATCCCCCGTAAGTGTCTTCCCGTTCTGATGAGAAATAGGCACGTTCACCATCCGCCGACCATACAAAATAAATATCATCATCGGCAGTATTGATGGGATACCCCATGTTCTCGGGACGGCTCCACCTCCCCTTATCCTTAAGATATTCACTATAGAAAACATCGAATCCTCCCATCGTGTTATGTCCTTTGGAGCTGAAATAGAGTTTTGTGCCGTCAGGAGAAATAAAAGGACCGTCCTCGTCGTAGGGTGTATTGATGAACTCGCCGATATTTTCCGGTGTTGTCCAATGACCGTTCAATTTTTTTCTGCAAAAATAAATATCCGATCCTCCCATGCCTCCTTCCCTGTCGCTGGTAAATACAAGAAAATCTTCCGCGGAGTCCACACTGGCATGCGATTCCCAGGCCGGTGAATTAATCTCGGTGACCGGGACAGGTTCGGTCCATTTATTTTTCTTCAGGGTACTCATGTAAATATCTCCTTCTATATGGGAAGCGAAATTATTGGTCCCTCCACGGTACAGGAACAGTTCATCTCCCCGTGGTGAAAGGCCAACCGCCGCATCATGGATATCGGTATGGTATAAAGGACCGGGAATATATGTCGCCGGTTGCCACACACCGTTGACTTAGTGACTGATGAAAAAACTTTCATAATACTGGTCTGTGAGCGGGTCCGATTTCTTGCCCGGGGCAGGCCGTTTTGAAGTGAAGATCAGTTCATTTTCACTTGAATTTATAAGAGGGGCAAAATCCGTATAGGAAGAATTGATTGCCGGGCCGAGGTTTACCACGGTAACGTTCAGCAACGGCGAACGGACCAGCCGTTCCCCATTCCGGCATTCCTGGATATATCGGTCAATACGGGTAATTTCATCTTGTTTCTTATCGGCATCAGGACCATACACCAGCTCCTTCTTGTAGGATTCATAAAAAATGATCGCCTTGTCGAATTCATCGCCCAACTGATAGGCCCTTCCCAGTTCGAAGAAAATATTCTGAGGGGCATCGGGCTGATGGTATGCATATTCCAGGTAGGGATAGGCCTTTGATTTATAATTCGAATGGAGATAACATATCCCTAATTTGTAATTGTAATCAGTGTTTTCCGGAAATAATGAATCCAGCAACTGGTATCCTTCGAGGGCACGGGAATAATCTCCTATACGGTAGTATTCTTTCGCAAGGGGTTCGATGCGATTTGCAAGTTTTTCAGCACCTTTATCCTGGGCGCAGAGCAAACCGGTGAGGTGCATCATAATGATAAATGAAAATATTCCTATGACAGGCCTTTTTACGAACATTGTATTATGAGTTGATGATTCCGATTATGCCTAAATTTAATTTTTTTTGTAAAATATATGACTTAACTCAGATTAATAAACAAAAATAATGCTAAACCTTTAATCTGCAATAAATTGCCAAATAGTCTTAAAATTGAGTCATGATCATTAAATCGGCCCTGTTCATTAAAAGTATCGATCATTATTCCGGAGCTCCGGATACCGGACTTCCTGAATATGCTTTTATTGGCAGGTCAAACGTTGGTAAATCATCTTTGATCAATCTCCTGGCCAACCGTTCCTCGCTGGCTAAAACATCCGTAAAGCCCGGGAAAACACAGACAATCAATTATTTTGAGATTAATCATTCCTGGTATATGGTTGATTTGCCCGGGTACGGCTGGGCTCGGACCAGTAAAGAAAAAAAAGCGCATTGGAGCGTTATGGTAAAGGATTATCTGTTAAACAGAACAGAACTCCTCAACCTATTCATCCTGATTGACTGCCGGGTTGAACCTCAGGTACTTGATATTGAATTTATTAACTGGGCCGGAAACCAGGAATTGCCGATTTCCCTCGTCTTCACCAAATCCGACAAGTTATCCCGGTCAAGACTGAAGGCAAACATGCAGAGTTTTTTTAATGTGCTGGATGAGTACTGGACCGAGCTTCCACCGTCATGGCCGGCTTCAGTTAAAGATGGCCGTGGGAGGGCAGAAATATTGAATTTTATTGAATCAATTAATAAAAACATGCTTTAAATTTGTGAAAGTCAAAACTAAAAACACATGACAGACCTTA
>JBJKSY010000180.1:0-4983 GCA_046703645.1 Cyclobacteriaceae bacterium | reverse complement strand
GCATATACCTGTCGGCCAGCAAACCCAGAACGGCAGCAAAAAGCACCAGTGAAGCTGCTTTCCAAATCCACTGGTTAAGGGCCCGTACCGGTGTTTTCCTTTCAGTCAGGTGTTTTTCAATTCCTTTCCAGAGTTCTTCAGGAGGATCCTTGTGATCGAAGGCTTCACGGTTCCGGCTAATGAATTTTTCCAATTCGTCCATATTAAATCCTTTCCTTTAGAATATCCTTTAATTTTTTCCTGGCCCTGATATATTGGGTCTTTGAAGTAGATTCCGAGATACCCAGTATCTTCCCGATCTCCGAATGGTCGTATCCTTCGAGAAGGTATAATGAAAAGACGGTCCGGAATCCGTCCGGCAACTGCTGCAGGGCTTCTCTCACCCTTCCGACATTGAGCGACAGGCTCAATTCATCAATGACCTTGTCGTCTTCGGGAAAATCCTGTTCATCGATGGGCTCATAGATCATTTTCTGTTTTCGTATATGATTTATGGCCTGATGAATAACGATTTTTTTAAGCCAGGCACCGAATGTAGAATCACCGCGGAAGGCCGCCAGGTTCTGAAAAGCGCTGATAAAGGCTTCCTGAAGGACATCCTTTGCTTCTTCTTCGTCGTTCACGATCCGGTAGCAGACATTATACATGGCTTTGGAATACTGTTTATATAATGCATAATGTGATGAACGGTCACCGTCCAGACACTTTCGGATCAGGGACCCGGTATCGCCGGATTTATTTGGGTCACTATTCATCATCTTCCGGACTAAAGACAGAAATAAAAGGCCAGGGTTGCATGGAATTTACCCTGGCCTTAAAAATTTCTCGGGGATATATTTATTTCATCTTTATGTTCAGCGAATCAAGATTTTGCTTTACCATATAAAAATCTGGAACATAATATAAGGCGGAATCATAATCTATTTTGGCTTCTGTCTTATTGTTCTGGGCTGCATTGATCATCCCTTTGAGATTGTACAGGGAAGCCCTCATAGGCACCTGCTGTTGTTGATTTTTCGCATTGGGGAAGGTGAGTTTCAAGGTATCGACCTGCGGGTTCTTCAACAGAATATTCGCATTGGTCATGGATTCCTTATACCTTTTTGCATCAAATTGCAGGAAGGCGGTTTTATAGAGGTAGTTGATATTGGAATTGTTTTTAAGGTAAAGGGATTCGTATTCATCGATTGCCTTGTCGTAGGCCCCTATTCGTTCAAGCGCCATGGCTTTCATTTCCTGGGAACCTGTATTTTTGGAATTCAGCAGAAGTACGTCATTAGCGACCAGGATTGAAGGTATATAATCCTGGCTATTGAAATATAAATACTGAAGGGCGTACAGGAGTGAATCATTCCTCGGATCCAGCACACAAAGATTGTACAGGGCGATAACGGCTATTCCCGCATCATTATATTTAATGGCCCGGTTATAAACGCCTCTCTGCAGTTTGTATTCCAGTGAATTCTTAATGTCATTCTGTGCCTGTGCATGCAGGTTCACGATTCCGGTAAAAAAAAGCGCAAGGCAGACTATCAATAATTTTTTCATTTTTTTATATCATTAACATTTATAATTTCATCCAGTTGTTTCCTGATTTCGGGTTTCCCGCCCAGTTGTTTCATAAGTATCAGAGCTTCCTCCTTGTCATTTTTTATTTTACCGTCGAGGATGGCATCCTTGATCCCGGTTTTGATCGTACCTACCACCCTGGAAGGGCCGATACCAAAATAAGCCATAATTTCTTCACCTGACAGCGGCGGCTGAAAATTCCTGATCCGGTCTTTTTCTTCCACCTCGGCGATCTTTCTTTCCACCTTCTCGAAATTCCGGATGTACTGGGTGACCTTGTTCTGGTTTTTGGAAGTAATATCCGCCTTGCAAAGCATCAGCAATTTGTCGATATCGTCACCGCTCTCAAAGAGAAGCCTGCGGATGGCGGAATCAGTAACCGCTTCGTCAACAAGGGCAATTGGCCTGAGATGAAGCCTGACGAGTTTCTGTACGAGCTTCATTCGTTCATCGAGGGGCATTTTCAATTTCCTGAAAAGGTTCGGGACCATCCTCGCCCCCAGATCCTCGTGACCGTGAAAAGTCCAGCCGGCTTTTGCATCGAACCTTTTGGTTCGGGGTTTGGCAATATCATGGAATATCGCCGCCCAGCGAATCCAGATATCATCCGTTTTCTCCGCCACATTGTCAAGTACCTGCAGGGTGTGGTAAAAATTATCCTTATGAGAAACGTTATTGACCGTTTCCACTCCCTGAAGGTCCACCAGTTCCGGAAAAATAAGTTCCAGCAAACCGCCGTGAAAAAGCAGTTTAAATCCGTATGATGGCTTATTGCATTTGATTATTTTTTCCAGCTCGGCTGTGATCCTTTCCTGTGAAACTATCCTGATCCGGGTTGCATTTTCCCGGACAGCCGCAAAAGTTTCCGGATCGATATCAAAATTCAGTTGGCTGGCAAAACGGACAGCCCTCATCATTCTGAGAGGATCGTCTGAAAAAGTTATACCGGGTTCCAGGGGGGTACGTATCATTCGGGCAGCCAGGTCATCCTGCCCGTTAAAAGGATCAATAAGATTGCCGTAGCTACCCGGGTTCAGGGAAATTGCCATGGCATTGATCGTGAAATCGCGACGATGCTGGTCGTCTTCCAGTGTACCTTCTTCAACTGCCGGCTTCCGTGAATCATGGCTGTAGGATTCCTTCCTTGCCCCGACAAATTCAATATTGATCCCCTGGTGGCTGATCAGGGCCGTGCCGAAATTCCTGTAAACAGTCAGGCTTTTTTTTACTTTAAGTTTCTCTGCTACTTTCTCTGCCAGTCCGATCCCGCTCCCGACAGCGAGAATATCAATATCGGCATGTTCCTTTTCCAGATTCAAAAGGTGATCCCTGACGAATCCACCGACCACATAGGCTTCGATACCGGCCCCTGCCGCTGTTTCCCCTATAATTTTAAGGACAGGAAACTTATCAAGGTATTTATTGTGCTGTATGCTTTTTTCCACCCGTTATTCAAGGATTACCGCAAAAATAACAATTTAATTAAGGTTTCCTTTCCCTTTAATCATTCTCTCCTGCATTATTTAAAGGAGTCAGGCTGAAAGCTCAAAATTAATTCCGGCAACACCGGGCCTTAAGCCGTGAATTTCCCGTAATGATAAGTTTCAAGACATGGCCGGAGGAAGGCCGGAAAGAAAATTTAAAAAATATGGTTGTTGTCTCACTATATTAAGCCTAAAATCTTAACTTTGTATCCCATAGGTACGGATATCAAATAAGCACTTATGGGGCCAACCAAATATATTTTTGTTACCGGCGGCGTTACGTCTTCTCTAGGCAAAGGCATCATCGCTTCCTCCCTGGGAAAATTATTAAGAGCCAGGGGATTATCAGTCACCATACAGAAATTCGATCCTTATATCAATATCGACCCGGGAACCATGAATCCTTACGAGCATGGAGAGTGCTTCGTTACCGAGGATGGCGCCGAAACCGATCTTGACCTGGGGCATTATGAAAGATTTTTAGGGGTTGCCACTTCACAGGCCAATAATGTCACTACCGGGAGAATCTATAATAACGTGATCATGAAGGAACGCCAGGGTGATTACCTTGGAAAAACCGTTCAGGTGGTTCCCCATATTACCGATGAGATTAAAAGATTTTTTTATTTACTGGGGGAAACCGGGGAATACGAGATCGTGATAACGGAAATCGGGGGATGCGTGGGGGATATTGAATCCCTGCCTTTTATAGAAGCTGTCAGGCAGGCCCGTCTCGACCTTGGATCCCAAAGCGCCCTGGTCATTCATCTCACCCTTGTACCTTACCTGCATTCATCCGGGGAACTCAAGACCAAACCTACCCAACATTCGGTAAAGCAATTGCTGGAAGCCGGAGTGCAACCGGATGTTCTGGTTTGCCGTACCGACCATCCCCTGCCTATGGATATCCGGCGTAAAATCGCTTTATTCTGTAACGTATCCATTAATTCGGTCATTGAAGCCATCGATGCCGAAACGATATACGACGTGCCATTGCTGATGCGGAAAGAAAAGCTGGATGAGCGTGTCCTTGAAAAACTCAATATTCTGAATTACAGGGAACCCAACATCGATCAATGGAAGGAATTCCTCGGCAGGCTGAAAAACCCGACAGGGGAAGTGAAAATCGCCCTGGTCGGCAAATATGTCGAATTGCACGATGCCTACAAATCGATCAATGAATCCACCATCCATGCCGGTGCCGAGAATGAATGCAAGGTAAATCTGAGCTGGATAGCTTCCGAGGATATCACTGAAGATAATGTGGAACAGATGCTGGGAGAAATGGACGGGCTGATCATAGCCCCGGGATTCGGGGAAAGAGGTATTCCCGGCAAGATCTCTGCAGCCAAATATGCACGTGAAAAAAAGGTGCCTTACCTGGGGATCTGCCTGGGCATGCAATGTGCCGTTGTCGAATTCGGGTTAAATGTTGTAGGACTGAAGGACGCCGCCTCCACCGAAGTGGATCCCGAAACGAGCCACCCGGTCATTGACCTTATGGAGGAACAGAAGAAAGTTTCAACCAAGGGAGGCACCATGCGACTGGGCGCTTATCCCTGCCATATTAAAAAAGGAACCAAAGTTTATGATATATACCAGAAGGAATTCATCACAGAACGGCACCGCCATCGCTATGAATTCAACAACCGTTACATGGAACAGTATAAACGGAAAGGAATGATATTTTCCGGGATAAACCCCGACTCCAACCTGGTCGAAATCATCGAGCTTAAGGACCATCCCTGGTTCATCGGCACACAATTTCATCCGGAATATAAGAGCACAGTATTAAATCCTCACCCATTATTCGTTAACTTTGTGGCCGCTTGTCTTGAACATAAAAAGAAAAAGCTCGAAAACGGAAAGCGTATTTTAGTTTAAAAGATCGTTATGGACAAAAACCAAATCACAGGGTTAGTGCTGATAT
>JBJKSY010000179.1:0-3303 GCA_046703645.1 Cyclobacteriaceae bacterium | reverse complement strand
ATCGGATTTACCGTTAGCATCAGTTCAATTCCCTTATTGTCCATTTCGCCAGCATTGATCCATTTTGAAGTATATCCGGAAGAGGCAGATATGGGGATGCTGATGATTTGATCCTTTGCCTGTGAACTGTAATAGGTTGCATCAAGAATGATCTTGTCCTTGAACAGTCTCAAATTCGCACCTACTTCAATTGAATTGACAAATTGAGGCTTGAGCTGGTCATTGGGCTGATCATTGGGAACATACAGGTTCAGCAATTTCTGGCTGGCATTCCATCCGTTCCCAAAGGCCATGGTTGGAGCCAACTGATAGGGATCCGTATCGCTTCCCACCTTTGCCCATCCACCCCTTACTTTGGCAAAATTGAGTATATCGGAATTCATATTTAACAGATCGGTCAATACTGCGCTTAGAGTGACTGAAGGGTAGAAATATGAATTCTTTCCTTTTGGCAATGTGCTTGACCAGTCATTTCTCCCAGTGAAATCAAGGAATATTGAATTATTATATCCCATGGTGCCGAAGAAATAAAGGCTATTGATCCTTTTAAGGGAATGATAGGAGGTAGCCACTATAGGTACCCTGGAATTGGAGATGGTATAAATACCCGGGATGGCCAGCTCATCTGCCGAACTGTAATTGGATTGGGTTTTCTGGTCCATCCGGTTGCCACCGACGTTAAAACCTATGTCAAATTTTGTACCTATTTTTTTATTGAATGCAAGCAGAAAATCTGTATTTTGTTCCTTGAACAGATCAACTGTTTCACTATAGGATCCATAACCGTTTTCAATGTCACCAGCGGCTATTTTGTTTGTGTTGCTGTTGGAATAATAATCGATTCCGGAACGTATGAATAGGCTTAGGTAATCGGTAAACTGGTAAGAAGCCTTTGCATTGCCAAACAGCCTGTCCCTATCGAGCCCATTGAGGTTTTCAAATAAGGTAAAATACGGGTTGTTATGGTAGTTATAATTCCAATTAAACTTATAGCCCGAAATTCCCTTATCAGCCATCAATGAAATATCAGAAAAGGGTAATCCCAACGTTGAGTTGGTATAATTCCTTAGTTCAGCAACGTTGACCTGGCGACCGAACCAAGTTTCCTGCTGCATGATATTCTCAGCACTGTATCCGTAGCCCGGCATGTTGTCGCTGTGGGCATGAAGATAATTGGCTGCTGCGGAAATATTTAATTTTTTGGTCAGGTTTGCAGATCCGTCCAGCGATAGATTATTCTTCAGATAATTCGTGTTCGGTTCCATGCCTTTCTGGTCGGAATAGGTATATGATGCCCTGAAGGATGCATTATCATTTCCTCCGGAAAGAGAAACATTTGTGTTAGAAGTAACCCCTGTTTCAAAGAAATTCTTCCAGTTATCAGGATGGGATATCCATGGTGTGGCCTGCCTTGTGCCGTCAGGATTTAGCGGTGAATCGAACTGGGGTATCATCAAGCCCGCATCGAGCTTTGGACCCCAGCTTTCATCAGTTCCGTCATTAGTACCATTACCCTGGCCATCGACAAAGGCAAATTTGCCACCGGAGCCCTGCCCGTATTCATTCTGAAAATCGGGGAGCTTTAAAGGTTGTTCGAAGGTGGTGGTATTGCTAATGCTGACACCTATCCCTTTTTGAGCTTTTCCACTTTTGGTAGTAATAAGGATAACGCCGTTTGAAGCCCTTGAGCCATATAAAGCCGCCGCGTTCGGGCCTTTCAGAACAGTAATGCTTTCAACATCATCCGGATTGATATCCGCTGCTCCATTACCACGGTTTACATCTCCGTATCCTCCACCACCATCAGTCGTGGTCGGGTTGCCACCAAAGAGGTTGTTGCTGATGGGTACACCATCTACAACAAAGAGCGGCTGGTTATTCCCTGAAATCGAGTTCGCTCCTCGAAGTACAATCCTTGAAGAAGCGCCAACTGCTCCTGAAGTATTAGTAATCAGGGCGCCTGCCACTCTTCCCTGGAGAGAATTGATTACATTGGGTTCACGAGCTTGCGTAAGATCCTGCCCCTGAACCTGCTGGATTGAGTAACCAAGTGCTTTCTGCTCACGGGTCAAACCAATGGCAGTAACCACGATCTCATTCAATTCCTTGATCTCGGCAGTCATCACCATATCAACGACTGAACGATTGCCGATTTCGACTTCACGCGTCGCCAGACCAATAAAAGAAAATACCAGAGTTCCCCCTTCTGCAGGAACTTCAAGATGATATTTCCCATCAATATCCGTGACAGTACCAGTCGTGGTACCTTTCAGGATAACATTTACACCAGGAATTGCGCTGCCGTTTTCTTCGGCAGTTACAGTCCCTGTTACAGTTCTTCCTTGTGAAAACGCCTGGTTAACAAGAAATGAACCCACTACAATGAATAGAAGTAGAATTTTCTTCATAATGTTGAAGTTAAAAATTGCTTTATTTAAAAAATCCTGAAAAAAAATGTTGCCCTAATAAAAAATATTATCGAAAAATTGAATTAGTTAACATACCTAATATCTCGGCAATTTAATATTTTCTTAATATAAAAACATAAATATTAATATTTGTTGTTACGCACTTATAAAAATAATAATTTTAAATTATAGTTTTAAAATTTTATTAATTTGATAATAAATATTCTGTTTTATTATAATATATTTCATATTTAATATATAATCTAAAATAACATTAATGAACTTATAAGAAAATAATATTTTAAATTGAACTTAAATTAAAAAATATTGCATTAAAATCAGGCATTATGGTAACCATTTATTATCTGGTCATTTTCTAAATATCAGATTAAATCATGTCTAATAATATCGGAAAAATCCAAATTTGATCTGCATTAAAATAAAAATATCCGATCAATTAAAACCTATTTAAAATCAGGCGGCTGAGTCACCCTGGAGTTTGGCATTGTTCTGCAATCGTCATCATAACGAAAGGTATCTTTAGGAAATGGAATGTTTTTCCCGTTAAGGATAACATGGTATGTGGAAACTCCTGAAGCATCAAAAATTCCTATCACCTTTTCATTTTTATCATTCACATTAAAGATATTCCCTTTGAATTCCGATGGCGGGGGATCGAGGATAGCACCGGTATTGCTGCCTGCATTCACAAGTGTTTTGAAAAATATATATTCTTCTTCGGGAATTGTATGCTGAAAAAGCGTCAATTCATATTTATAATGGAGGTATCGAATAAAAGGTATAAAAAGAGCCTGTTGTCCCACTACCTCCTTGCCGTTGGTCAGGCGGTCATCATTTACTATAATATTTTCTCCCGATTCGTTGATCCAGCAAT
>JBJKSY010000178.1:0-7353 GCA_046703645.1 Cyclobacteriaceae bacterium | reverse complement strand
CTGCAGGTAATGCCTTCAGGGTCCCCCTTAAAAATCAATTTGTCTCCGAAAGTTACGGGTATTTTCTCACTTGCCTGAGTAGTTCTTATTTCAGGTCCTTTGGTATCGACCAGAATGGCAATTTTATCTGAGACTTTCCTGATATTATCAACCATAATTCCTGCTTTGACAGGATCCATATGGGCAGTATTCAGTCTGACGACATTCATGCCAGTCGCATACAAGGTGCGAACAAAATCCGGAATGCAATTGCTGTCGGATAGAGTGGCAACAATTTTAGTTTTCTTTAACATGCAAAAAATTATTTTTTACGATGTGAATTTAATAAAGGCTAAGTTACCGTGAATACTCCTTTATATTAAATATTCGTGAAAGGGTTATTATGATTATATTCGAGCCTCAAACCAACTACCTGGATCCCAAGATGCCAAACGACTATTTTAAGATCAGAGAACGGGGAAGTACAACTAAAAGAGAAATCATCGGGGGAATCACGACATTCCTGACCATGTCCTATATCATTTTTCTTCATCCCAATATGCTTTCAGAAACCGGCATGGATAAAAATGCCCTTATTACCATAACCTGCCTTGCATCTTTCCTGGGGACTCTTTTGTTTGGGTTGTGGGTAAATGTACCTTTTGCCATGGCACCGGGGCTGGGATTGAACAGCTATTTTACCTATACCATAGTGCTTGGAATGGGTGTTGACTGGAGAACGGCCCTGGGCATTGTATTTATTTCCGGGGTCCTTTTTGTATCCCTGACAGCCATTGGGGTCAGGGAAAAAATCGTGGACTCGATACCTGTGTCCTTGCGACTATCAGTACCTGCCGGTATCGGCCTGCTGATAACTTTCATTGGTCTGAAAAATATCGGACTTGTTGTTCCCAGTCAGGCAACATTTATTACCCTTGGTCATATGACACCCACAGTCATCATCGGGCTTATAGGGCTTATCGTAACCGGCATATTGGAAATAAAAAAAATTCCGGGGAGTATTCTTATTGGTATGGCCGTAGCGGTGATCATTGCACTTATTGCAGGATATGTTTCTCCACCGGTAAGGTTTTTTTCAATTCCTCCCTCTCCGGCGCCTATCACCGGGCATCTCAATATCCTGGGAGCCCTGAAGCTTAGCTATATCGGTGTTATTTTCTCATTCCTTTATGTTGCCCTGTTTGATTCAGTAGGAACTTTACTGGCCTGTTCTTACGAAGCAGGTCTGGCAGGCCCCGACGGCAAGATCAGGAACATCGGAAAAATGCTTGGATCGGATGCCATTGCCACCATGGTGGGTGCCATGCTGGGAACAAGTACCGTTACGGCCTATATCGAATCTGCATCAGGAATCGCAGCAGGAGCACGGACCGGTCTTGCTTCCATTATCACTGCTGGGGTATTTCTTCTAGCCCCCCTGTTTGCCCCCCTGATCAGTATAGTCCCGGGTTATGCAACCGCTCCCGCCCTGATCATCGTGGGAGTTTATATGTTCAGGACTATTACTAAAATTGATTTTAATGATTTTCTTAACGGGCTTCCCGCATTTTTAACAATCATCCTGATGCCTTTCACCAACAGTATCAGCACGGGATTGACTTTCGGATTCCTTTCCTTCATTCTTTTATACCTGGTAACCGGCAAAGGAGGCTCCCTATCCAAGGTAATGTGGGTAATAGGTGTATTGTCCCTGCTGAATCTGATCGTCAGTAACTTTTCATGAATAAGAATTCAAGCCGGTTTAAATCAACCTATAATTCTTTATAATTTATCCAGACCTTCATGGCGGAGGGACCCCGGTTTGACCAGAATGAATATGGAATAAATGTAGCATGTGAATGATCCGGATTCGTAGCAATTATCCTGACAACCGGGATACCGAAACCTTTGTATAAGGCTGCGGTCAACCGGGTTTTGTTATCGAGGGAAAGCTGTCCCAGGTGATCATTATCAATGCCTTCAGCACAATAAATTATGGGGCCGAATCCAAGGGCAACCTTATCCCTGTCGGAAGCCACCTGGCTATCGGCCCGGATGACTTCAGGTTCAATATCGAAATTGATCTGAACGATATCGCCCTTATTCCATTTCCTCGCGATCATGGCATATCCCTCATCCATTACATAATTGACATTCTTTCCGTTCACCTGGATCTTTATATTCTTTAAATTTTCTCCTTCCATATGATATAACCGGTCGTTAATTATTCTGCCTTGTGCCCAGGAAGGAATCCTGAGGGCAAGGGTCAATTCGGTCTGATCAGGAATATTCACAGTGATTTGCGTATTACCCGAATAGGGCATTCCGCTTTTCATGGATAAGTGTACTGTGTCATTTCCAATACTGATATTTGCATTATTGGAAATATAAAGATTCACATATATATCCTTGTCCCGGATTGCATAGATAAGCCCCGGGATCTGCGGGATGATCCTCGTTAAATTGGAAGGACAACAGGCACAGGCAAACCAGGGCTGGCGGGTGGTTCCTCCCTCATTAAAGGTAGAATCGCCGCTTGATTCGAGAGGATTTTCATAGAAAAATGAGTTCCCATTCAGGCTGACACCCGAAATCAGGCCATTATAAAGCGTACGTTCCAGAAAGTCATAATATTTGCTGTTCCCGGTAAGCATAAACATCCTGTGATTCCATAGTACCATGGAAATGGCTGCGCAGGTTTCTGCATAGGCAGTGGAATTAGGCAGTTCATACGAATTGCCAAATGCTTCACCTTCACTTCTTGATCCTACTCCACCGGTTATATACAACTTGTGATCGGCAATATCATTCCATATTGAGTTCAATGCCGGCAGCATGGTAGTATCACCGGTCAGTGCAGTAAGATCCGTCATGGCAGAATACAGATATCCTGCTCTTACTGCATGACCTACGGCTTCCCTCTGCTCACGAACCGGCATCTGATCCTGCTGGTATTCTCCCCAGGTCTTTCTTTTGGTTGAATCACCTCGCATATCAATAAAAAATTTTGCCAGGTTCAGGTATTTGGGATCATGGGTCACCCTGTAAAGTTTCATAAGGCCGATCTCGACCTCTTCATGCCCGGGAACACCGATCATTTTGCCGGGGCCAAACACCTGGCAAATGAGATCGGCGCTTTTGATGGCAACATTCAGCAATGTCTTTTTGCCGGTAGCCTGGTAATATGCAACTGCGGCTTCATATAAATGTCCGAGGTTATACAATTCGTGCCCGCTTTGTAGATTCGACCACCGGGGAGCCGAGCCCCACCATGGAGCCAGGGGCTTATCGGGGTTAATGATCCTCCAGGTCTCAAGATAGCCATCCTTTTCCTGGGCCGACGCAATTTTTTGGATCAGGCTGTCAAGATATATATCCAGGGATTTGTCATAATATGTTTCCAGTGTATAGGAAGCTCCTTCTATGATTTTATATACATCCGAATCATCAAAAGGATATTGGGAACAGAATTGTCCCTTTTTCCTGCTCGCAGCTATTATGAAATTTTTAATACGTCCTGTCTTCTGACACATTCCAAAAGCGTAGGGAATTGTGATATCGCGGTTGGCGATTATTCTGGGTTTCCAGAAATTATCGGTGATTTTAACATTGCGGATACTGACGCCCCGGAAAGGATAATCGTGTCGAATGGTATTTTGTTTACAGCCGTTTACAATCAGAAACAGCGTAATCAGGATAAGAATTGAACGGTTCATTATCGTCAAATTAATCTGAAGTTAAATATATGAAAAAGCTTTATACTTTTTCATACCGGGCAATTCTTTGATTCTAGGGTAAATCCGGCTTATTTCAATGCTGGTCTGACAAATCACTCAGAAAAAATAAATAACTGATAATCAAAAAATTAAACTGCGGCAAATTCCAATATCCTGGGCCTGACCAGTTTACTGAAGTCTTCGTATTTCATCCGTATGAGCTCAGCATGATTCCCGCCATTGAAAGCAATATCTTCCTCTTTGGTGATATCAGATGACACATATACATCCATATTGTATAGATTCCCGAAAGGCGGCATGGCCCCGATCTCGCAATCCGGGAACAATTCTCTGAATTCTGCCTCGCTGGCAAGCTTGACCTCTGTCTTACCAGTTACGGCCCTGATATAATTAAAATTCACATGTTTATTTGCCGGCAATACAGCCATTGCAAAACGGTTATCAATTTTTATAATCACCGTTTTAGCCAGGTCCTTTCCCTTTATATGTGCAGAAGCAGCTATTTGCTGGGATGTAAAGGCCTGTGAATGAGTAATGGTCACATAGTGAATACCATTGTCATCAAGATATTTCTTTAATTTTTCGCATGACATAGGCTTAGTGTTTAATTTTTAAAATACATCCTGAGCTATATTCTTTATATTGGTTGGAGCTCTGAAATCCGACATAAGGTAATCACCCATTTATGAAGCCCCTTATATGGATAACGAAATAAAGCTTCAAAAAATTTCCAAAAAAAAAAGCCGCTTTCCTTGAGGACAGCGACTTTTTAAAATGTCACGATCAAAATTTATTTTCCAAGCATTGGAAACAGTTCACGTAATTCCTGATCCGTTGGCTGATGCCCGTATTCACAAATTTCAAAGGATTCGGCTTCGGTAACCTTATTTCCAGCGTCAGTACCATACCATTTGATCAGATTCTGCCTCACAGCCGGGGTGATCGCCCTTTCCCTGTCTTTGGCCAGCCATATCAGGCGATCCTTATCATCTTTTGGAACCTGGTCGAGTTTATGTTCTGTCCAGGGCAACCAGTCAAACATCTGGGATTTATGGGCAGCCATAGCATAAATTTTTTGCTGGTAAACCTTGCTTATATCTACAGAAACATCAGGAACGAACGGATCAGGTTTTTGAAAATGGTCCTGGGCATACATGAAAACCGGGTTATTCGGCAATGCCGGAACATCAGGATCCACGTCCGGTACGATCACCATATAAGAGGCATCCTGAACAAGCACTCCTGTATAACGATGGTCGGGGTGGTAATCATTGGTGCGCGGAGCAATAACCAGGTCGGCATGCCACTGCCTGATAAGGCGGATCACCTCAAGCCTGTTTTCAAGAGTAGGCATAAGCTCTCCGTCATGGTTATTAAGCACGACATTCTTTTCAATGCCAAAACGTTTTGCAGCTTCCTGGGCCTCTGCTATCCGGATTTTAGCCAGTTGTCCTCCTCCCATGGTCTCATGTCCTTTATCACCGTTGGTGAGGGAAACGAATTCTACATGGTGCCCCATTTTAGCCCAGAGGATTGCTGCTCCTCCGGTTGTTTCATCACAATCATCCGGATGCGCTCCGAAAACTATTATATTGAGTTTCCGGTCCTGCGCAAATACGGATGAAAAAGCAAACAATAGAATTAAGATTACCTGAAATGATTTCATAGAAATAGTGTTTTAGTTTATTTTGTAATTTAATTTTTCTATTAAAGCATCTTCATATTATCCGGATCCCAGTTAACGATCTTATGCTGGAAATAACTGTAATTTGAAAGCAGCGCTGCACCGGCAGCCCGCAGTCCGCAGGTAGCATTTTCAAGGATCTTATTATTGCCCCTGACCGCATTAAAGAAGGTTATAAAATGGTCGTAATCAGCGCCTTTATATCCCTTCGGGGATTTGTAAACCACTTCTTCGGGAGGATCCATCGCGCGATCATAGGTTGAATACTTTGCATTATACTCTTTCACGATTTCATCCTGCATGGCCTTTGTATAAGCCTTGAGGGAATATTCAGAAGGCTTCATATCCATTTTTTGTTTTCTCACGGTTACCCCATTCCAGCCGACCGTTAATTCACCTTCCGATCCGATCAACCGGAAACCACTGCCTCCTCCGTTACCTGCGGTGAAATTAATACGCAAGATAGCATTGAAAGCAGGATGAGTCTTGGTTTCAGGGTAATCATACAATGAAAGCATGATGTCAGGCACGTCCCTTCCGTCCTTCCAGAAACGGGTTCCGCCTGTTGATACTGCCCTTACTGGACCATGTGAGTCTATTATATAGTTCAGGGAAGTAAAGGAATGGACAAAAAGGTCGCCGGCTACCCCGGTTCCGTAATCCTGGTAATTCCTCCAGCGGAAAAACCGGATGGGATCATAAGGAACTTTGGGGGCATTTCCCAGGAACTGGTCAAAATCGATGGTAGAAGGACTTGCATCAGGTGGAATGGGATATTGCCAGGCTCCCTCCGAGGAATAACGGTCGTTAAAAATATCAACCATGATCAGTTCTCCGATTGCTCCGCCCAGGTACAATTCACGGGCTTTCTCGTCTTCCAGCGATGAAATGCCCTGGCTTCCAATCTGAAGGATCGCTTTGTTATCTCTTTCGGCATCGATAACCGCCTGTCCATCTTCCCAGCGTTTCACCATGGGTTTTTCCAGGTAAACAGCCTTGCCGGCTTTCATGGCATCAATTCCGATCCGCTGATGCCAATGGTCCGGAACCGCTATAATAACTGCGTCAATATCCTTCCTGGAAAGGATCTCCCTGTAGTCCTTTGTAACAAAAATATCTTTGCCGAAATTCTCCTTGGCCCGGTCAAGCCTTCCTGTATACAGGTCACAGGCTGCTACAAACTCCACGCCGTCTACATCAACGGCTCCCAATGAATCCCCGGTTCCCTGAATGCCTACGCCTATCGTTGCCAACCGGATCTTATCATTCGCTGAATATTTTTTACCATACTGGCGAGGGGATATTTCTATTTCCCGGCTATTCCTTGTGCTCGCTTTTATGATCCCTGGCATGGACAGTGCCGCCGCGCCGAGGGTCAGTTGAGACAGAAATTCTCTTCTCGAATTCTTTTTGCTCTTTTTCATCTTAAATTTTAAATAGACTTTGTAAAAATGCTTGTAATAAATAAAAGACCCCGGCCTGTAACAGATAGATAATCATAACCGGCCGGGATCTTTTTCAGCGTCCTCAGGTTTCATAAACCTAAAGAAGACTTTCTAAATTGTTATCAATAATCTGCTCAATATCCTTAAAATATTTTACAGTTTCAACTTTAAGTTCCATGGTTGCCTCATCGTCGCAGACAATAACAGAGCGACGGTGCATTTGAAGCATGGAAACCGTCCACATGTGGTTCACACCTTCTTCAACAACCTGTCGCAGGGCTCTCGCTTTATGATACCCGTTTATGATAACAACCACTTCCCTTGCATCCATTACGGTTCCCACGCCAACAGTCAGTGCCATTTTCGGGACTTTGTTTATATCATCGTCAAAAAATCTCGAATTGGCTTTTATCGTATTGAGGTTCAGGGTTTTAATCCTGGTTTTGGAAGCCAGCGAGGAACCCGGTTCATTGAAAGCAATATGCCCGTCAGGACCGATTCCGCCAAG
>JBJKSY010000177.1:0-3550 GCA_046703645.1 Cyclobacteriaceae bacterium | reverse complement strand
TTCCCTTGTAAGTTTGTATCAATTCAATAAGGGAAGTGCCTTCCAGCGGACCATCCTTAACGACGGAAATATTTCCCGGCACTCCGGATAGCTCCCATGATTCTCCACAATTAGGAAGATTCCCTGTATCTTTATTCAGCAAGGTACTTATTTTATTTCCGCCCCAGATTTTTTCCTTGAAAATGGGCCTGAACTTCAATGGGTATAATTGCATCAGAATTATTATAAATGATATTGCCTGGAAACAAAAATATTGAAATAGGGAAAAAGGGTGAAGATATGGCGGTGGATTATTTGAAGGACCTGGGATATAGTATTCTGGAAAGAAACTTCCGCTCCGGCCGGGCTGAAATAGATGTTATCGCCATGAAGGACAATAAGCTCATATTTGTGGAAGTGAAAACCCGCACCGGCGAAGGATTCGGATTCCCCGAGGAGGCTGTTGACGATAAAAAACAGGAAATGCTGGAACAGTGCGCTGAAGATTATATGCTCGAAAAAGACTGGAAGGGAAATATCAGGTTTGATGTTATTGCCGTAAGCCTCAACAGGAAGGAACCTATTCTTCACATCGAGGATGCCTTCTGATTGAAGATCTAAAATTGGTCGTAAAGAATGCCGCCGCTGCTGTCGGATTCAGCCCCTGTGACCGACTTCAGGGTATTGATCTCTCCCAGGTACCTCAGCAATCCCAGGAACGCAAAAATCAGGGCTTCCTTGTAATCAATAATTTTCCTGTCGGGAATTTCATACAAGATCCTGCCGCCCGATTCTTTACGCATCAGTTCTATAAGATAGTCGTTATAGGCGCCTCCCCCGGTAACAAGAACTTTCAAAGGTGTGTTGCCGTTTGTCGGAATATTTCGCACAGCCCTGTCAATCTGGAAAGCAATATGCCTCGACAGGGTTCTTAATATGTCCTTGTCATTCCTGTATCGTTTTGTAAGCGGAAGTACCTGTTCATTGACCCATTCAAGCCCCAGGGATTTCGGCGGGTTCTTTTTATAAAAACCAAGCCGGTTTAAGGCACTAAAAAGTGATTCTATTTCCTTCCCCGATCTAGCCAATGAACCCCTGTTATCAAAATCGGAACCGAGTTTCCGGGCAAAACGGTTCAGCAGGATATTTACAGGACTTATATCATAGGCTAATCTTTTTCCTCCTTTTTCATAAGAAATATTTGAAAACCCTCCCAGGTTAAGACAGGCATCATAACCCGGAAATAAGAACCTGTCGCCTATCGGGACCAAAGGCGCACCCTGCCCGCCGAGAATCACATCCAACTCCCTGAAACGTGTAATTGTCGGGATCCCGGTAATTTTATTGATAACATATCCGTTTCCTATTTGCAGGGTAATTTTCCTTTCAGGCTGGTGGAAAACCGTATGTCCATGCGAGGCTATAAGATCCGGACGAACATCATGTTTTCTGATGAACCGGTTGATCCTGTCTGCAATGAATTTGCCGAATTCGATATCGGCTGCCAGAATTTCATCACCGGACAGGGAAATGATATCTAAAAGTTTACTTTTCCACTTGTCGCTATAACTGATGCTTTGCGCGTGAGATATTTCATATGCCCATTTTCCGTTTTTACTTGTAAACCTGCAATCGGCAATATCAAGACCGTCGACGGAAGTTCCCGACATTATACCAATTACCTCATATTTCATATTGGAACCTGTTTTTACATATTTTTGCATAATCCCTGAAATTCTGTCTTTATGATTGCCGCCATTGATTCCGGAAACAGCAGCATCAAATTAGGTATTTTTGATCAAGGCTCACTTATTAAATCCTTTAATTCTGACAACCTGGATGAAATTAATAGGACAGTTTTATCATTTCCGGTCAAACGTATCGTTATCAGTGATGTAGGAGGCCGGTTTAATAATTCGGACTCCCTGTTTCCGGAAAACATAAATATTTTAAAGATCGGTTCTACCCTGAAATTCCCGTTTACCATCCGGTACCGTACACCCGGATCGCTCGGGCCGGACAGAATTGCGGCAGTAGCCGGAGCCTGGTCACAATTCGGGCCCGCCAATATTTTGATCATTGATTCAGGGACCTGCCTTACCTATGATTTTATCGATCACCAGGGTAATTACCTGGGGGGTGGCATTTCTCCGGGAATTTCGATGCGTTTCAGGGCTCTTCATGAACATACTATCGGTCTTCCTGAAATTAAACCCGCCGAAAATTTCAACCTTATTGGGTCCGATACAACCTCCTCTATCCTTAATGGTACCCTTGGCGGAGTGGCAGCAGAGATCCGGGACCTGATCGGGAATTTTCGGGGATTATATGATCCGTTGAAGGTTGTTTTTTGCGGTGGAAATGCCGGATTTTTTGAAACTATAATAAAAGATTCCATCTTTGTCGTTCCCCAACTGGTACTGTGGGGATTGGCGGTAATCTCAGGTTATAATGAAATTTAAAATACTGGTTTTTATCTTCCTCATCGGGACAGGAGCACTCTTTGCCCAATCGGTTCAAACTCCTTTCTCATCCAAAGGCATCGGTGAAATTGTTTATCCCGGTACAATTAATAATTATGGAATGGGGGGTATTTCCACGGCATACCCATCCAGCTATAATTATAATCTGATGAATCCCGCCATGCTTACACTTGACAATTATACGACTTTCGACATGGGCCTTGCGGGAGAAATTCGCACTACTTCCACCAGTTCCACACAGGAAAAAAACAGTTCCGGGAACCTGCGGTACGCCGCCCTGAGTTTCCCGGCTATCCGGAATTTCTGGATTACCGGCTTCTCATTAACCCCGTACAGTTATGTAAATTATAATATCGCCAATCAATCAAAAGTTACAAACAGTACTGACACAGTTTTCTATTTTTACAAAGGGTCGGGAGGAATTAATGCCTTTACCTGGTCGAACGGGTGGTTGTTTTTCAGGCATTTATCGGTCGGAATCAAGGCCTCATATCTGTTTGGCACGATCACGAGGGAAACAGATGCCAATCTGAATTCTAATGCTTCCTATAATTCTGCCCTGGTTGAAAAATATGATGTTAAAGATTTTAATTACGGTATCGGGTTGAATTACAATTTCACTTTATCGGATAATTATTCCATGCATCTCGCGGGTGTCTATGAGGCTGGCGGCAACCTCAATACGAAATATTCCGAACAACTCGAAAGAAGAAAGCCCAGCGTAAATACTACCGACTTTACCGATACCTTAAACTATAATGTAAGGGGATCCATATACCTCCCTGAAAGGATCAGCGGGGGATTGTCTTTTGTAAAGAACGGGAAGTGGGTGCTTGGGTTTGAATATAACACACAGGATTGGTCAAAATACAGAAATTTCAACGGAAGCAATGAAAGCCTGTTAAGCAGTCAGCGTTATGCCGCAGGAATTGAATTTGTACCGAATATAAATTCAGTAACAAGTTACTTGTCCAGGATCTTTTACAGAACCGGAATTTATTATGATGTGCTTCAGTATCAGGTAGATAACGTACAGGCCAAAGAATTTGGTATAAATTTTGGTGTATCTTTACCAGTAAGTAGGCCAT